>JBEBBH010000182.1:0-8548 GCA_041158485.1 Bacteroidota bacterium
CCTCATTACGATGTGCTGAGGTAAAAATTTCTGTCTTAGCCCGATTGGCATCACAGTATTTGTAAGGATCGTGGAATAAACCTAAATCATATTTGGCATTTAAAATCAGTGTAACTGCTCGGTCAATTTGAGCGATAGTAACTTTGCCTTCAGCTAATGACTTTTGAAGAGTGGTTAAAAACCCTTCTCCTACCATATCCATTTCCACTCCGGCGTTTAAGGCCAAAGCTGACACCGTTTGCAAATCGCCCATGCCGTGATCCGTCATTTCGTTGATACCGGTATAATCTGTCACCACAAATCCTTTAAAACCCCAATCTTTTCGGAGTAAATCTGTCAACAACCATTTATTTCCCGTAGCCGGAATACCGTCAATTTCATTGAACGAGGCCATTACAGAAGCTGTTCCGGCATCGATTGCGGCTTTATACGGCGGTAGATAATCGTTGTACATTCTGATTTTGCTCATGTCTACGGTATTGTAGTCACGACCTGCTTCAGGCGCACCATATAGTGCAAAATGCTTCACACAAGATAAAATGGTATTGTTTTTCATTAAGTCGTCCCCTTGATAACCACTCACCATTGCTTTGGCAATCTGACTTCCCAAATAAGGATCTTCACCGGAACCTTCGGAAATTCTGCCCCATCTTGGGTCGCGAGAAATATCAACCATGGGTGAAAATGTCCAGTTAATACCATCGGCACTGGCTTCTTGGGCAGCAATTTGGGCACTGCGTTTAATCAAATTCATATCCCAAGTACAAGACAATCCAAGCGGAATCGGGAAAGTGGTTTCGTAGCCGTGAATGACGTCCATTCCAAAAAGAAGCGGGATTTTCAAACGACTTCTCTCTACGGCAATTTTCTGTACTTCTTTAATTTTTTGTACCGATTTTATATTGAACAAACCTCCTACTTTGCCTTCTTCTATTTTTTTGGCGATGTTGGAACTATTGGCTTGACCGGTAGTAATATCGCCGGAAGTGGGCAAGTTCAGTTGGCCAATTTTTTCTTCTAAAGTCATCTTTGCCAAAAGCTGGGAAACGAAAATTTCCTTTGGCGCAATAGTAGGCTTAGCCGTTTTCTTCTGTGCAAATGTTACAGAAGTAATTATTAATAAAGAAAATGTGAGGTTGTTGTAAAGTCGCATCCGAAAATTAAATTTTATTTGTGTTGGGCCAATAACCATTCGTAAAACTTAGGATTGGAATAAGTAGAATCCCAACTATTATGATTGTCATCAGGAAAAAGAATCAGTTCTGCCGTTTTATTAATTCCTTTCAATTTTTGATACATTTCTATCGAGTCTGTCGTCAAAACCACATCATCTAAAGCGCCGTGATAAATTTTAAGCGGCATGTCTTTGAGTTTATCGGCATTAATCAGCATCATTCTATCAACAGGAGCGCAAACCGGAGCAATGGCTGCAAACAATTCAGAATGTTCTTCTGCGAGTTTCCAAGTTCCCCAGCCGCCCATACTGAGACCGGTTAGGTATATCCTTGACTTATCTATGTTGTATTTTTCGGATATCTCCAAAATCAATTGGTATAGCGCCGTGGTATCCCACCAAACATTTTCGGGACATTGCGGCGCTAATATGGCTACCGGTGATGAAATTAAATGTTGGTAAGTAAATGGGCTATGGTTTTTAACCCACTCCAAATCCGTTCCTCTTTCCCCTGAACCGTGAAGAAAAACCAGCAAAGGGAATTTTTCTTTTTGATTTTCCGGCAATTGCAAGATATAGTTCAAAGCCAACTTTACTCTGACTTCTTTAACAAACGAGCCTTTAGTTTCCTGAGCAAAAGTCATCAAAGAAAAACCTATGGCTATAATAATTTGAATTGTTTTAATTCTCATAGCTGTCTAAAATCCGTGTTGTGTTGACGTAAAGCCTAAAGTTTGCAATCCGCCTTGAACTTCAGGAGCTTGCATGAATAAATTCCACAACAAGCCGGTTCTGTAATTTTCTATCATGGGAACGATGGTTCCTTGGTCGATGGCCAAATATCTTTTGGTAACCCAATCGTGGTGCGGAGAAAAAGCATCATACGGTCCGGCAACCCCTATGAGTCTGTCTTTCCAAGCTTGGCTCTCATAGAAGAATCGCAAAGCTCTCATTGATTCTTGAGGCGTATATGGAAAGGAAGATAAAGCAGCCGTTGGGGAAATAACGCCTTTGTCATTTCCGGGGCGATGGTCTGTATAACCAACCGTTCCATTAGGATTTCGGGTGTAACTTGCGGTTAATCCCCAGCAATTCTCACCATAACCAATCCAACCAACCGGATTCGTACTACAATAAGTGTACATGATTTTGGCGTGATTTTGCGTTAAACTCCAATAGTTGGCATATTGATCACTCAGTCCTCTCGGATCCAATCCCAAGTAAGAATAATGCGCCCAAAACATTGGTCCAACTGATGTTGTTCCGTTATAGTTAAAAACCAGAGGAATATTATAAACAGCAGCCGGATTAACAATGGCTCCGTTTCTGGCCCAAGCTTGATGGTAAGCTGCAGTCGGAATTGCATAAGTTGGTGAAGCCGCTCCTAAGATATATGTAATTAAACATTCGTTGTACCCTTCTAACTTAAAATTCATTTGCCACTCGTAGTTTGGAGACCAGTGCCAGTACATGGCGTTTTCGCCTTTGGTGTACCAACTCCACTCTACGCCTTTCCATAGATTATCTGCTTTTTGAGCCAATGCTTGTTCTTCAGGAGTACCATTTTTAAAGTATTCTCTCAAGCAAATTAAACCTTGACAGAGGAAAGCAGTTTCTACTATATCGCCTCCATTATCCATAGTACCGAAAGGCACTACATCTCCATTGGTTCCATTCATCCAATGCGGCCAAGCACCATGAAATCTGTCGGCATTTTCCAAAAAAGTCAAGGCAGTATTCAAGCGAGTAACCGCTTCACTTCTCGAAACAAATCCGCGTTCAATACCGACTAGTATAGTCATTAATCCAAATCCTGAACCACCTGTGGTCACAAGATTTGCATCAACGAAAGGTTCGTCAACATGGTATCGTTCTCGGGCTAGTTTTGAGTTGGTTTCGGCATAATCCCAAAAATACTTGAAAGCATCTTTTTGAGCTAACGTGAGGATTTCATCATCGGTTAATACAACCGGAGGATCAGTTTGCGCTGAAGATTTTTCAGAGCAAGAACTGAAAGTAAGTATGGTAAAAAGTAAGTATAGTATTTTGGGAATAAATTTCATGAGATTGGTAATGAAGATTAAAGTTTTAGAAATAAAAAGCCCGATAGCGTACTACCGGACTTTTTATTCATCCGGGAGTGATTATCTACCCGCTAATTCTAATTCGTATAAAGCTCCGATTTCTGCAGGAGTCAAGGCTTTGTCATATACTCTTAGCTCATCCACTTGTCCTTTTAAGGCCGCATTCCAAGCATCAGTATTGGTTCCGTTAGCCACAGTTTCCAAAGCACCAATAACCGGTCTGGTTGGCAAGAAGTGGTTTAACATTTTAGCATTTCCGCCATTTCTAACTTCCCAAGCAGAGTTTGAAATTTTTACACCGTTCACATACAATTTGTTAGTTCCTGTAGGACCATCAAAAATGTAAACAATGTGTGCCCATTGTCCACCAATTTTATTGGCTGCCCAAGTGTGAGTAGCGTCCATCCATGACTCTTGTTTAAGCATGTTTACGGCATCGCCACCAAACTCAGAACCATCATCATTTTTAATTCTGAATACCCCTTTCATTTGGATAGAATCACTGGTTACCAAACCGTGCGTTTCACCCAATAGGTTTAAATTTCCAAAAACTTCACCGGTTCTGGTTAAAGAGAAGATTGGCGAAATGTTACTTGGACCACCGGCTACTAATTTAGTGTTAGACACTTTTGCCCAACAACTGATAGAAGCACTACCGGAAGTAGTATTTAAAGCTGTAATAGCAGGATAAGCCATAAAACCTGTATTAAAGTTGGCAGCTTGCCCTTTTACACCTTCTACGAAAGTAGTAGCCACTGTATTGTTTGGTGATGTATTAGAAATGGATTCTTTACCATTACCGTTTAATGGCCAGTAAGCTTTTAAAGATGTTGCGGCTACTTCATCGGCTGAATTATAGCCTCCGATTGGTGGCAACGAACTTGAATCATCGCTGCTGCAACTTGCTACTAAAGCGATTCCTGATGCAACCATCAAGGAATAAAATAATCTGTTTGTTTTCATAATAAAATATTTAATTTAAGGTTAATTACTAAGTTTAATAGCCCGGATTTTGAGATAATCTTCCGCCACTGGCGATAATTTGATCACTTGGAATCGGGAATAATTCGTGTTTGCCTACTACAAACGTTTTACCATTCAATGCCATAGCAGATAAGGCATTACCGGTTCTGACTAAGTCAAACCATCGGTCGTGTTCCATGGCCATTTCCCAACGTCTTTCATTTAAAACATCGGCTAAAGTGACACTGGAAACCTCCGGTAATCCGGCTCTGACTCTGATTTGATTCACTCTGTCTTTGGCTTCATCATTCAAACCTAAATGAGAAGCAGCTTCCGCTCTAATTAATAAAATATCGCTGAATTTTAAAATTCTGAGGTTTTTGGCCGTATTGCCCTTGTCTCCGTTCCATGTTTCGGCTATAGGGCTTTGGTAGGCTTTATAATTGTATCTTGGATTGGTCCATGAATTCGGCGCTGTAAATCCATCCCAAAGTGTAGAAGGCACGAACATTACTGTACCGGCTTTTCTCAAATCGCCAGCCTCGTAGGAGTTCACTAAACTTACAGAAGGCGTATTGAATCCCCAACCCAAATCCGGTGTTCCTCTTGGTCCTTGAACATTAGTATAATCTCTTAATCCATTGGTTAAAGAAGCTTGTACTTCATAGATAGATTCTGTACCGTTTTCACCTTCTTCACGCCAAACTTTAGCATAGTCGATTAGTAATGAATACTGGTTAGAGGTTATAACTTCTCCTGACATATCGTAAGCTGGTTGCCATTTTTGTTGGTATAAATATGCTTTAGCTAACAACGCTTGCGCGGCTCCTTTGGTCGCCCTGCCTAAATCGTTTGGACTGTATTGAGATTTTAAAGGCAATCTGTTGATGGCATCTGCTAAATCGGCTTCAATCAGCGCGTAAGTTTCTTCTTTTGACTTTCTCACAAACACGACTTCGTTGATGGTTTGCGTATCGTTAATGTCAATTTTAGAAACCACAAGCGGCACTCCGCCAAAACATCTCACCAAATCAAAATAAAATAAGGCTCTCAAAAACTTAACTTCCCCGATTAATCGGTTTTTAAGCGTTTCATCAATGGTAAGTTGTTCTAAATAAAACAAAGCATTGTTGGCTCTGTAAATTCCGTCATATCGTCCTTTCCAAACATCATTAAACGAGATATCAGAGGACACGAACGTCAAGTTATCCATTTTGTGTTTGTCGGTTCCGGTATCGGTTGGTGTTGAACCTTTATCAGCATCATCCGAAGTAATGCTTGTCATCCCGATCCATGAAAATGAATACATATTGTAATCGAGTTGCTTGTTGTAAACGCCATTCACTAATTTGACTGCGTTTTCCGGATTGTTGAGGAAATCAAATTCTGTTAAAGCAGTATTCGGTTCCACATTTAAATCATCTTCACAAGCTGCAAAAGGGAATAATAGTACAGCGAGAAATAACAGTTTGTATTGTAAGATACTTTTCATAGTCTGATTTTTAGAAACTAACATTTAAACCCAATAAGAATGTTCTGTTGGTAGGATATGCATCCAATTCGATTCCGGCACTTCCCAGCGGATCGGCATTATTGTTACCCGATAATTCAGGAGAATAGCCAGAGAATTTCGTAAAAATGAAAGGGTTGATAGCAGTGGCGTACAAGCGCACTTTGTCTATTTGATCGAAAAACTTAGGGAAAGTGTAGCCTAAGGTAATGTTGTTGATTCGCAAATATGAACCGTCTTCGATGTAGTAAGTAGAAGAACGAGGTACCTCATTAAATGGTCTTGGATTGGCAGCATTAGGATTAGATGGTGTCCAGAAATTGTTTAATACATCATATTCAACATTTTCACCTCCAAAGCGTTGTGCTTTTTTACCATTGTATAATTTGTTGCCTCCAACACCGTAAGTATCGACTGAGAAATCAAACTTTTTGTAGTTCAAGGTAAAATTCAATCCGTAGGTGTATGTTGGCAAATAAGAACCGGCTACTACTCGCTCGTCACTGTAAGTAAAATTACCGTCACCATCAATTCCGGTTACATCGTAAACATAAAAACTTCCTAAAGCTTCACCTACCAAGACTTGCTTGGTCCATTGACCATTATTGATGCTTCCACCAATGAAATTGGAGAAATAAGCATTGTTTACGTTAGTCAATTCGTTTTTATTGAATGAAATATTTCCTGAAACCGAATACTTCCAATTGTCGTTGATTTCTTGTTTCCAATTGAGGGACAATTCCAATCCTTTGTTGCTTACTGTGCCGGTGTTTAAGGTAACCAAGTCAGGCGACAATACCGAAGGCAAGGCTACCGGAAGAATTACATTTTCCGACTTTCTGTCGTATACATCAATAGAACCCGATAATTTGTTATTCAACACTCGGAAATCAACTCCAAAATCTATCTCTTTCATGGTTTCCCAAGTTAGATTGGGATCAACTTGATACGGTTGGTTGCTTCCCGGATAAATGGTTTGAGAACCGCCGAAAGTGTAATTGTAATCGGCAGCAAATACCGGAATATTCAATGCATACAAACTGTTTCCGTTACCAACTTCACCATAACCACCTCTTAGTTTTAAATAGTTGAGGAATTTGACATCTTTTAGAAAATCTTCATTAGACATTACCCAACCTCCGGAGAAAGCCGGAAAAATAGCCCATCGTTTAGATTCTTGAAAAGTGCTGATACCTTCACGTCTAACCGACGCACTAAACAGGTACTTATTGTCATACTCGTAATCAAAACGACCGAAGTAAGCTAGGGAAACCAAAGGTGTTTCTCTTCTGTTACTCACTACAGAACCCGGAGAAACTTCAGTATTATAGGCAGACAAATCCAATGACCAATAGTTGGATTGCTCTGGAACATTCCAACGAGTGCCACTGATATTTTCGGTATTGTTTGAGGTACTTCTATTCATCCCCAACGTGGCTTTAACATCGTGTTTGCCGAAAACTTTAGCATACGTGAAATAATTATCCCAATTCCAGCGGTAACTGTCGCCTCTTCTTTGTTGCAATACATTTACCGGTTCTGACAACGGATAATTTTCAGCTTCTTGGGTTGGGTTTTGAGAGAGCCAAATTTCTCTGCTTGGGGTGAAAGTATAGCCTTTTGACCAATCGAAAGTAGCTCCGAAATTGGTGTTGAACTTAAGCTCTTTTAGAAGTTGTAATTCGGCACCAATATTCCCAAATAACACCAGGTTTTTATTCTTTTCGTTGGTGTAGTACAATTGCGCTGCCGGATTGCCCACATTGTTAAAGCGATCGCTACCGTTAATAGCTATTTGGCCTGTACTTGGATCTCTTAATGGCACGCCCCATCTGCCGTTATCAAATTTGACAGGCACAATTGGCGACTGTTTGTAAGCATTGGTAAAGGCACTTAACGGTTTTGGAGTGTTTCGAACTATGGAAACATTAACGGATTGATTGATTTTTAATTTCTTATCAAAAAAAGTGTATTCGTTTCTGGAGTTTAGGTTGGTTCGCTCGAATTCTGTTCCGTTTAAAATCCCTTTTTCTTTGAAGTTGGTCGCACCAAAATAAAAGCTTACATTTTCAGAGCCACCCGACATTGAGATATGGTTACTTTGTACTTCACCGGTGCCGGTAATTTCATCCAACCAATTGGTATTGTATGGCTGATCAAAGTTGAAATAATTAGTAGAACCCAAAGCAGAATTGTTATAGTAAACATAACGATAGGCATCAGACATTTCCACTTCTCTTTGGATCATTTTCACACCGAAGTAAGCATCATAATTGATTTTAAGCTTGTTGCTTTTCCCTTTCTTAGTTGATACCACAACGACTCCGTTAGAACCTTTCTGCCCATAAATGGCTAATGATGATGCGTCTTTTAAAATATCTATGGTTTCAATTTCATTAGGGCTTAAACCATTTAAACTGGAAGCTTCAAGTCCGTCTATAATATACAATGGATCTCTTCCGCCTAAAACTGTACCTAATCCTCTGATTCTGATTGAAGGATTGGCGCCAGGTTCATCATTGGTAACAATATTAACACCGGCAGCTCTACCTTGTATGGCTTGTATGGCAGACTGAGCCGGAGTTTTAATGATATCTTGTGCTTTAATTTGAGCGACAGAGCCTGTAATGGAACCTGCTTTTTTAGAACCATAACCCACTACGACTATTTCTTTTAAAAGCTGATTACTTTCTTTTAAAGTGACGGTCATTCCGGGTTGTGCTTTCTGAGAGATTTTGTCATATCCTATCATAGAGAACTCCAGCACATCTCCCGACTCGGCTTTGATGACAAAATTACCATCAAAATCAGTTTTAG
>JBEBBH010000183.1:0-21296 GCA_041158485.1 Bacteroidota bacterium
TATTGGTGTAAGCCGCATTGTCAACATCGATGGAGAAAGTAGATAGAGGAGCAGTTTTTGGTGATTCAAAAGGATTTTCTATGAGTTCGGCATAGCTCTCGGTGTTTTCGGTGGCAGTAACTGCATCGTCGGGATTGGGTAAGAGCATTTCGCTGTCTGCAGCTTCTACTGCGGTAGTATCCGTTGCAGCTTCGCTGTACACAGAGCCTTGTTTACAGCTGGTAAAAATAAGCATGACAAGGACTGCTGAAAAAAAATGAACTTTTTTCATGGGAATAAGTTTTTAGAAAAATTAATACTGATGGTTTAACTCAAAATAATGATCAGCATTCCGGATTTGCCAAAGGAATTATTTCTGTTTAGGGCATATCCAAAATTGATGCCAAAAAATTAAGCCAATTTTAAGACTGAGATTTAAAGATCTCAAAATCGCATATTTTGCTGAGGTTTTTTACCGAAAGTTTTTAAGCGGAGCTTCAATATTTATAATGAAATCGAATCTTGGTAATGCGGAATACGGTCTCGCTGTATTGTTCAATGAATTCAAATTTGTGTCGACCCAATTGTTGAAAAGCCACAATCCGGTCAGCCGAAATTTCGTAATACATATTGCTGCCTTCCATCATAAACTTATCGCCGGTGTTGCGGTAGGCGGAACGAATCAGTTCAAATTCAGACAGATTCCAAGTCGTGTGGTTGGCATCTAAATCATGAATATCAGTACACAATCCTTCTGTAATTTCGGTTTTGGAACCGTAGTATTTATCGATATTCTCGAAGTAGTGGATAATTTCTTGTCGGAAGTCGGCTGTATTCATTGGATAAAAATACTAAAATCCATAAAAAAAGTCGCCTTGAGAGCGACTTTACTATAAAAGTATTTTGATACTAGATTTTGATTCCCGGAGGTAATAAATCTTTGTAAGTCGAATTTTTTCTGAAGAAAAGTGCAATTTTAGGTAAAATCGGTACCACTTTTAACTTGCGTTCGTAGGCGATTTCCATGATGTTTTTCAGCAATTCATTAATCAATTCCTCATCATTAAAGCCGTCAAAAGTATTAATTCTGGTCAGGAATATTTTTTTCTCTTGAAACGAATATTCAACAGAAATCAATTTACCGTCAACCAATGTTTCAAACTGCCGAGCAAAGGTGTTGTCTTTAATTTCCATTTTTTCTGAAATTAACGTTGTGTTCATCATCAAGTAAAATAAAAGGATTATTTTTAGGCAAATTTACGAATAATTAACTAGTCTTAGCCTAAATAATGACTAAAATACACGTTTACTTCATGCCGGGTTTGGCGGCTAGTCCAACCATTTTCGAGCGTATTCAATTGCCAGTCGACCTTTTTGAGATACATTTATTGGAATGGGAAATCCCCTTGGAGCAGGAGGGTTTACAAGCTTATGCCAAACGAATGGCTCAAAAAGTAACCCATGAAAATGTGGTATTAGTTGGTGTTTCTTTTGGCGGTATTTTGGTACAGGAAATGAAAGCCTTTTTGCAACCGAAAAAAGTAATTATCATTTCGAGTGTCAAGGCTAATACCGAATTTCCGCGTCGTTTTAAAATCGCTAAAACCACCAAAGCCTACAAACTTATCCCTACGCAATTGTTCGAAAATATCGAGTCGCTGATGAAGTTTTCCTTCGGATCTTCTATCATCAAACAACGATTGGTGTTGTATGAAAAGTTTTTGTCGGTTCGCAACAAGCACTATTTGGATTGGTCAATTGAGCAAATCATCAATTGGGAACGTAAAGACATCGATCCCGAAATCATTCATATCCACGGCGATGCCGATGAGGTTTTTCCACCCAAATACATCAAAGAATTTATCCCCGTAAAAGGCGGAACGCACATCATGATTTTAAGCAAATACAAATGGTTGAACGAAAATTTACCTAAAATTATCTTAGAGCAATAGTCATTTAGGTTCGTTTTTTGTAGCTTTACCATTCCAACGCAATTGTCATTGCAATTCAAAAAAATAGGGTTATGAAAACGAATAAAATCTTAGTATCCGTGCTGGTCATAGGGGTGTTATCCGGCGTTTTGGTTTACGGGATTTCCGGAACACAAAAAGAAAAATTACTGCACGAAGGTTCGGCCATGTATTTCCCAACCGAAGTAGATTTTGCGGGCGAAAAAACACCGTTACAAATTTCCGATGTTCGCGAACGCTTGGATAGAGAATTGTTAATTAATGCCAATCTCGATGCCACAACGGCGCTGATTATCAAAAGAGCGAATCGTGTATTCCCTATCATAGAACCGATTTTAGCCAAATACGGCGTACCGGATGATTTTAAATATTTAGCCGTAATCGAAAGCGGTTTGGTTAACGCTGTTTCTTCTGCCGGAGCGCGTGGTGTATGGCAATTTATGCCGGAAACCGCTAAAGAAAAAGGCATGGAAGTCAACGATATAGTAGATGAGCGTTACCACTTAGAAAAATCGACTGAAGCGGCTTGCCGTTATTTATTGGCTGCCAAAGAAAAATTTGGTTCCTGGACTTTAGCAGCCGCTTCCTACAACGGCGGTATGAACGGCATCACCAAAAGAATAGACGAACAAAAAGTAACCAACTACTACGATTTGGCACTAACCGAAGAAACTTCGCGTTACGTGTTCCGCATATTAGCACTGAAAGAGATTATGCGCCAACCGGCTAAATACGGCTTCAGTATTTACACCAGCGATTTGTATACGCAAATTCCAACCAAAAAAGTAGCAGTCGACAGTTCCATAACCGATTTAACCGGATTTGCCATCTCTCAAGGGATTAACTATAAAATCCTGAAAATACACAATCCGTGGTTGCGCGATAAAAAGTTGGTTAATCCAACCAAAAAGCGCTATGAAATTGAAATTCCGCTTGAAGGCTATTAATGGAGACTTCTTAGATTTTTAGAAGATTAGATTTGTTAGATTAAAAAAAGTCCAAAATAAAAAACCATCCTGATATTCAGGATGGTTTTTTTATTGTCTAAATGGTCTAAGTCAGTCTAAGAAGTCTAATTAAATCTTCTTCAACTGCTCTTTCATCATTTTAATCTGATCGTTAAGCATGTTTTGCTTGTCCAATTTTTTGGCTTCGTTTAATAAGGTCGTCGCTTCCATTTTGCGTCTTTTTGACATGGCAATACCGGCCAAGTTCAGTTTGGCAACCGCCAAATCCATATCCATACTCAAACCTAATTCAATCGCCTTTCTAAAGTATTTCTCCGATTGGTGTAAGTTGGTTTGCGAAGTCATCAAACCGTGTAAGTAGTTGTAATAGCCTTGTTGTTTTCTCACCAAAGCCGTTTCCGGATTTTTAATTTTATCCAACCAACTTTTGGCACCGGCAAAATCCTGTTTTCTCAATTTTAGGAAAGCCATCAAAATAAATTCGTTTTTATAATACAAAAAGATAGGAATGGCAGTCAGTAAAATCAAGAAAATACCATTACCGATATTACTTTCCGTAAATTGCCAAATGGCGGTGGCAACCAATAAAGCCGCTATAATTAATTTGATAAATCTGTGAAACATGTCTTTAATTTTTTTGTGGGACAAAGGTAGTAAAATGAATTAAAAATATTTTTAAAAAAGTTCTTGTCGGAAAAAAAAAGGTTTGTATATTTGCACTCGGTTTTGAAAGAACCAACCTAAACAGAATATTACACGATTTTAAAGATATACAGCAATGAGCAAAAGAACGTTTCAACCATCGAAAAGAAAAAGAAGAAATAAACACGGATTTATGGACAGAATGGCTTCAGCAAATGGAAGAAAAGTCCTTGCGCGTCGTAGAGCTAAAGGAAGACATAAATTGACTGTATCTTGTGAACCAAGACACAAAAAATAATGATTCTTTATCAATCAATATCAAGCCGTTACTTTTATTAGTAGCGGCTTTTTTTTAAACCTGTTCATAAATTTTGATAAGTTGCAGGAGCTATTTCCCGCTGTTCGCCACAATCTTTTTATTTTTAAAAGAAAAAAAAGGATTTCCACTACCATCGGGGCTGGGGTTTAGAATACACAACAACATACAACTTATAACACACAACACTAACTACAATGCCTAAAGACAACTCCATCAAATCGGTTTTAATTATCGGATCCGGACCTATCGTTATCGGACAAGCTTGTGAATTTGACTATGCCGGTTCGCAATCCGCACGTTCCTTGCGTGAAGAAGGAATCGAAGTCATCTTAATCAACTCCAATCCGGCTACGATTATGACCGATCCCAGTATGGCCGATCACGTGTACTTATTACCGTTAACCACCAAATCCATTATCCAAATCCTAAAAGAACACCCGCAAATTGATGCCGTATTGCCTACTATGGGTGGCCAAACGGCACTGAACTTGTGTTTGGAAGCCGACGAAAAAGGCATTTGGCAAGATTTCAACGTAAGGTTAATCGGAGTTGACATCAATGCCATCAACATCACCGAAGACCGTGAGCAATTCAAACAATTGCTCGAAAAAATAAATGTACCTACCGCACCTGCCAAAACCGCAACTTCTTTCTTAAAAGGAAAAGAAATTGCACAAGAATTTGGCTTCCCGTTGGTAATTCGTCCATCGTTTACTTTGGGCGGAACCGGAGCGGCTTTCGTACACAAAAAAGAAGATTTCGACGACTTACTCACCAGAGGTTTAGAAGCGTCGCCTATACACGAAGTCTTAATCGATAAGGCTTTATTAGGTTGGAAAGAATATGAATTAGAACTTTTAAGAGATAAAAATGACAACGTAGTCATCATCTGTTCCATCGAAAATATGGACCCGATGGGTATTCACACCGGAGATTCGATTACCGTTGCGCCGGCGATGACGTTGTCTGACACTACTTTCCAAAAAATGCGTGATATGGCCATTTTGATGATGCGCTCCATCGGAAATTTTGCCGGTGGTTGTAACGTGCAATTTGCCGTGTCACCGGATGAAAAAGAAGATATCGTAGCCATCGAAATTAATCCTCGTGTTTCGCGTTCCTCAGCCTTAGCCTCTAAAGCTACCGGTTATCCGATTGCCAAAATCGCTACCAAATTGGCTTTGGGTTATCACTTAGACGAGCTGCAAAACCAAATCACCAAGTCGACTTCGGCTTTGTTTGAGCCGACTTTAGATTATGTTATCGTAAAAATCCCGCGTTGGAATTTCGACAAATTCGAAGGTTCCGACCGTACTTTGGGCTTACAAATGAAATCCGTTGGAGAAGTAATGGGAATCGGGCGTTCCTTCCAGGAAGCCTTACACAAAGCGACCCAATCTTTAGAAATCAAAAGAAACGGAATCGGAGCCGACGGTAAAGGATACAAAAACTACGAACAAATTATCGAGAAACTCACTTATGCCAGTTGGGACAGAGTATTCGTGATTTACGATGCGATTGCGATGGGCATTCCTTTGAGCCGCATCCACGAAATCACTAAAATCGATATGTGGTTCTTGAAACAATACGAAGAGTTGTACTTGTTGGAAAGAGAAATTTCCCAGTACAAAATAGATACGCTGCCGAAAGAATTGCTTTTGGAAGCCAAACAAAAAGGCTACGGCGACCGTCAAATTGCCCACATGATGGGTTGTTTGGAGAGTCAGGTTTACAAATTGCGCGAAGAGATGAACATCAATCGCGTGTACAAATTAGTAGATACTTGTGCGGCCGAATTCAAAGCGATGACGCCTTATTATTATTCGACTTTCGAAGCCGAAATTCAGACCGCTGACGGGAAAAGATATGTTGGAAACGAAAGTATAGTGACCGATAAAAAGAAAGTTATCGTTTTAGGTTCGGGACCAAATCGTATCGGGCAAGGTATCGAGTTTGATTATTCTTGTGTACACGGCGTTTTAGCAGCCAAAGAATGCGGGTATGAAACCATCATGATCAACTGTAATCCGGAAACGGTGTCGACCGATTTTGATACGGCCGATAAGTTGTATTTCGAACCGGTATTTTGGGAACACATATATGACATTATCCGACACGAAAAACCTGAAGGTGTAATTGTACAGTTGGGTGGACAAACCGCTTTAAAACTGGCTGAAAAGTTAGATCGTTACGGCATCAAAATATTAGGAACTTCGTTTGATGCTTTGGATTTGGCGGAAGACCGAGGAAGATTTTCCGAGTTGTTGGAAGACTTAAAAATTCCGTTCCCTAAATTTGGCGTTGCTGAAAACGCAGACCAAGCTTCAGCTTTAGCAGATGTGTTAGATTTCCCGTTATTGGTTCGTCCTTCTTATGTATTGGGTGGACAAGGGATGAAAATTGTTATCAACAAACAAGAATTAGAAGAGCATGTAATCGATTTGCTCAAAAATATACCGGGGAACAAATTGTTACTCGATCATTATTTAGACGGAGCCATTGAAGCGGAAGCAGATGCCATTTGCGACGGCGAAAATGTATACATCATCGGAATTATGGAGCATATTGAACCGTGTGGCGTGCACTCGGGCGATTCGAATGCGACTTTGCCTCCGTTTAATTTGGGCGAATTTGTGATGCAACAAATCAAAGATCATACGAAGAAAATTGCTTTGGCTTTGAGAACCGTTGGTTTAATCAATATCCAATTTGCCATCAAAGACGACATCGTTTACATTATTGAAGCCAATCCGAGAGCCTCTCGTACGGTACCGTTTATCGCGAAAGCCTATGGCGAACCGTATGTAAACTATGCTACGAAAGTGATGTTAGGGGAAAATAAAGTAACTGATTTTACCTTCAATCCGAAACTGAGCGGTTATGCCATCAAACAACCGGTGTTCTCTTTCAGTAAATTCCCGAATGTAAACAAAGCCCTCGGACCGGAAATGAAATCCACAGGAGAAAGCATTTTGTTTATAGACGATTTAAAAGATGATCAGTTCTACGAATTGTACAGCAGAAGAAAAATGTATTTGAGTAAATAATATATATCCCAAGTGAAAGCTTGGGATTTTTTATTCCTCTGATTTATAGTAAGTTTTAGTATATTTGGGAAAATCACCTCAAATGAAACACAGCTACTTTTTAAGGGTTTACAATTATATACTGCTTTCTTTTTTACTGGTTTTTGTAAATACTTATTCGCAAACCCTTACGGATAGTAATTTGCCAATTGTTATCATCACCACCGACATTAATCCGGGAACCAATCAGCCTTATGAAATTGTGGATAGCCCGGATGTATTGGGGAATATGAAAATAATCAAGCATCCAGACGGAACAAGGAATTATGTTACCGATCAAAATACGCCTGCATTTTTGAATTACAATGGTCGATTGGCAATTCAAATTCGAGGTTCGTCTTCCCAATCAATCGATAAAAAAGGATATAAAGTGACCACTGTACAGGCCGATAATGTGACCAATAACAATGTGAGCTTGCTTGGTATGCCATCCGAAAATGATTGGGTTTTAAACGGATTGGCTTTTGATCCATCGTTAATCAGAGATTATTTGGCTTATAATTTATCCCGTCAAATGGGTAATTATGCGCCTCGTACGCAATACTGTGAGTTGATCATCAATGGCGATTACAGAGGGCTTTATTTGCTCCAGGAAAAAATAAAAGCAGATACTAATAGGGTCAATATCTTAAAAATCACTACTGCAGATAATGATGGAGAAAATCTAACCGGTGGTTATATTACCAAGGCAGACAAACTTACCGGTGGCGATCCTGTAGCTTGGTCAACCGTTCCTTATGCGGGAGAAGTTGTAAATTACATCCACGATTTGCCAAAACCTGAAGACGTTACAACGCAGCAGGATACTTATATTCACGGACAGTTTACCAATTTGCAAACCACAATCTCCGCCAATAATTCAACTTTATTAAATGGATATACCACTGTAATTGATGTTCCGAGTTTTATTGATTTCATGATCTCCAATGAATTTGCCGCCAATGTTGACGGATACCAGTTGAGCACGTATTTCCACAAAGACAGGAATGGGAAACTGCGCGCCGGACCAATTTGGGATTTCAATTTGACCTGGGGAAATGATTTGTTTTTATGGGGATTTGACAGGAGTAAGATAGATACTTGGCAGTTTACAAACGATGATAACGAAGGGTCAAAATTTTGGACAGATTTGTTTAACAATGCGACTTTTAAATGTTATTTTTCTAAACGGTTTAACCAATTGATGCAAACCGGACAACCCATGAATGTGACTGTCCTGAATGCTTTTATTGACAATACCGTTAGTTTGATTACCGAAGCCATGGTTCGCGAACATCAAAGATGGAATACTGTGCCCAATAACCCACTTGAAATTGCCAATTTGAAAGCATTTATTGTAAGCAGGATAAATTGGATGAATGGGCATTTAATAGGTTTTTCGGCGTGCAATAATATGCCGGTGCCACCACTCGTGATTAACAAAATCAATTATAATCCGGCGACTTCAGGATCTTTTCCGGTGAGTAATGATCAGGAATTTATCGAAATAAAAAACACGGGAACATCAGCAGTTAACCTCTCTGGAATTTATTTCAGGGAATTGGGTACCACTTATCAATTTCCATACAATTCAACCCTATCAGCGGATTCAAGTTTGTATTTGGCTGCGAATGCCACGACTTTTCAAGCACAAAACGGATTTGCACCTTTTGGACAATTCACCAGAAATTTATCCAACAAGTCACAAAAAATAGTGTTGGCTGATGCTTACGGGAATATTATTGACACGGTTGAATATTTTGACGCTTCACCATGGCCGACAGCAGCTGACGGAAACGGCAGTTATTTGCAATTGGTCAGCACTGATTTGGACAATAATTTGGCTTCTAGTTGGGTGGCGAGTAACACCGCGTTAGAAACAGCTGAATTTAATTTTTATAATGCTTCAATTGCAATTTATCCAAACCCAGCAACCAATTTGGTTACTTTTAAATCGCAAATCAATATAGATAAGATTGAATTTTTGGATGTTTATGGCAAATCTGTAAAGATGATTCAAGTCAATTCTAATGAAATTGAAGCCAGTGTTTATGATTTATCTTCCGGAATGTATTTTGTAAAAGTTTTTACAGAGTATGGCGTTAAGACCGAGAAATGGATTAAGAATTAAATTTCTCTTCTTCCATCAAATCACTCAAATGCAAACGCAAGGCAGTCACTGAAATACTGATTTCCCAAAAAGATATCGCTAAGGACGTCAGCAAACACAATAAGCTGGCTGCAAAAAGATAAATTCCGGCGGTGTGCCAATCGACAAACAAACACAACATGGCAAACACCGACAAGAACAAACACAAGACTCCGAAAAGCTGCATATATCGTATCAACGAAAGACGCAGATTCAAGTTTTTAATTTGCAACAGTATGCTTCGCGTATGGTTTTCGTCGTAGTGTTTTTTCAAACTGCGAACGATTTGCGCAATAGTTAAAAAACGATTGGTATACGCCAACAAAATCAATGATGTGGCTGAAAATAATAGGGCAGGAGTTTCTATGGAGAGTGTCATATGAAGTGTAAAGTTTGATTTACGAAGTACGAAGTTCGGTAAATATATTCAATAAAAAAACCTGCTAGCCTCAACTAACAGGTTTCTGATTATGGATTTCTAATCTCTTTTTACTTGATTAGTTCAAAACTTCTTTTGACAAAAGCGGTTAATTCTTCGCCTTTTAACAAGCCTTGAGAAATTTTCGCTAAGTCGAGCGCTTGTTTTACCAAACTTTCCTGAGCCGATTTATCAGCCGTATTTAAAATAGTGGTTGCCAAATCCGAGTTGGTATTCACTACCAAATTGTACATTTCCGGGAAGTTGCCCATGCCGAACATACCGCCGCCTCCGGTTTGACTCATTTCTTTCATTCTACGCATGAATTCCGGTTGGGTAATCATAAATGGCGCTGCTTGGCTATCCATTGGTTCTAATTGAACAGAATAATTGGTTTTAGGTACAATTTCTTCTAAAACAGTTTTCAGTTGCGTCGATTCTTCTTCCGACAATTTCGAAATCTGACTGTCTTCTTTCTGAATTAATTTGTCAATATGGTCAGAATCTACTCGTGTGAAAGTTAAATTCTCATTATCGCTCTCTAACTTCTGAATCAAATGCGACACGATAGGCGAATCTAACAACAACACTTCGTAACCTTTTGCTGCGGCGATTTCAATATAGCTGTGTTGTGCGTCTTTATTGGAAGCATAAAGCACTACTAATTTTCCGTTTTTGTCGGTTTGATTGGCTGAGATGGCTTCTTTCAATTCTGCCAAAGTGTAATATTTGCCGTCAACGCTTGGATACAATACGAAGTCACCCGCTTTTTCGTAGAATTTCGGTTCCGACAACATACCGTATTCCAATACAATTTTGATGTCGTTCCACTTGCTTTCAAAGTCTTCGCGGTTTTCGTTGAAGAGTGATTTCAGTTTGTCGGCGACTTTACGCGTGATGTAATTCGATATTTTCTTTACGTTGCCATCGGCTTGTAAGTAAGAACGAGAAACGTTTAACGGAATATCCGGTGAGTCAATCACACCGCGCAACATACCTAAAAATTCAGGAACAATTCCCTCAACATTATCGGTCACATACACCTGATTTTGGTACAATTGGATTTTGTCTTTTTGCATTTGTAGGTTAGCATCCAATTTCGGGAAATATAAAATCCCGGTCAAGTTGAACGGATAATCTACATTCAAATGAATGTTGAACAAAGGTTCGTCAAACTGCATCGGATACAATTCGCGGTAGAAGTTTTTATAATCTTCCTCGGTTAAATCCACGGGTTGTTTAGTCCAAGCCGGAGTCGGATTATTGATGATGTTGTCAACTTCTGCTTTGTCATCGCCATCACCTTCTGTTCTTGTTCCGAATTTAATCGGCACCGGCATAAATTTGTTGTATTTGGTCAACAATTCACGTATCTTAAATTCTTCTAAAAACTCCAAAGAATCTTCGGCTATGTGTAAAATGATTTCAGTACCGCGGTCGGTTTTGTCGTGCGGTTCTAAAGTGAATTCCGGACTACCATCGCAAGTCCAGTGTGCTGCCGGCTCGTCTTTATATGATTTGGTGATGATTTCCACCTTTTCAGCTACCATAAAAGCCGAGTAGAAGCCCAATCCGAAGTGACCAATGATGCCGGAATCTTTAGCAGAATCTTTGTATTTCTCTAAAAACTCTTCCGCACCCGAAAAAGCTACTTGGTTGATGTATTTTTCTACTTCCTCAGCGGTCATCCCGATACCTTGGTCGATGAGGTGTAATTTTTTACCTTCTTTGTCAATTTTGACTTCTATAATCGGATTGCCGTATTCCACTTTGGCTTCACCGATACTGGTTAGGTGTTTTAATTTTAAAGTGGCATCCGTAGCATTGGATACCAATTCGCGCAAGAAAATTTCGTGGTCGCTGTATAAAAACTTCTTAATTAGCGGAAAGATGTTTTCTACTGATACATTGATTTTTCCTGTTGTCATATTTAAAATTTTAGGTTATACAATTTTGAATTCAGTTACTCAAAAGCAATACCATTCCTTGGAAATATGACAAATTGACGTGGTAAAAATTCTGTAATGAATTAGCATAAATTTATAAACCTCATTCAATAAGAGCAGTATCTTTGTAGCCAACAAATAATAACTTGTTAGGTATGAAAAAAATTATTTTAATCAGTTTTTTATCGGTCTTTTTTTTGTCGTGTAAATCGACAAATTCTGCTACAAGCACTAAGATTGATTCTCAGTCTCAAACCGCCATCAAAGGCGAATGGGTAATCTCATCGGTGAACTATCCGGGATCTGAAGTGATCAAAGTTACTTCTTTTGATTTGGCAGATTCCAAATGTTTTATCGGAAGCAAGTGGAAATTCGTTTCCATGAGCAACAAAGGAAGTTTGAGCTTGAACAGTCCCAATTGCACGGCTTATGCAACGCCGATTACTTGGTTTATCAACAAAGAAGGCGAGTTTGTTTTGAAAATTCTGGACGAAGCCAAAGCCAAAACCGTAAAATCGGGTTATGTATTGCGTGTGACTAATCAAACTGAAAAATCATTTCAGTTGGTAGACCAAATTAATGTGGCCGGAAAAATGACGGCTGTAGTGTATCAATTTGACAAATTAAACTAAGAAAGATGAAAAAGGTAACTGCTATTATTTTAGGAACAGTATTGATGGTTTCAACGGTTTTTACCGGTTGTGAAACTGTTAAAAACACAAGTAACCAACAGCGCGGTGTAGCCATTGGCGCAGTTGGCGGTGCAGTATTGGGTGGTATTTTAGGGAATAACATCGGCAAAGGCGGAAATGGTGCTTTAGGGGCTGTATTAGGTGGTGTGATTGGTGGTGTAGCCGGTGGTGTTATCGGAACCAAAATGGACAAACAAGCGCGCGAAATTGAAACGGCACTTCCGGGCGCTCAAGTAGAAAGAGTAGGCGAAGGTATTCGTTTGGTTTTAGGAGAAAATGCGGTGCGTTTTGACACCAATAAATCTACTTTAACTGCAGCTGCAAAAGTTAATTTAGACAAACTAGTGCCGGTGTTCAATCAATATCCGGATACTAATATTCAAATTTACGGTTATACGGATAGCACCGGAACGCCTGAGTATAACTTGACATTGTCGGAACAAAGAGCCGCTTCTGTAAAGACATATTTGGTTGGAAAAGGTTTGGCAAGTTCTCGTTTTGTGACTTCCGGTTTAGGAATCGCCGATCCGATTGCGACCAACGACACACCAGATGGCAGAAGCAAAAACCGTCGCGTGGAATTTGCCATCACTGCCAATGAAAAAATGGTACAGGACGCTCAAAAAGAAGCCGGAAAATAATTGCTGTTGCGCTACTGAATAGTTACAAGCGTTCCTCAAAAGGGAGCGCTTTTCTTTTGATTTCAATTTTTTTGAACAACATTTAACAAAACTTTTTGTTTAATAATTTTTAAAAATAGTTAAACGTTATTAAATTTACACTGTTCTAAAAATGAATACCATGGCCACAGCAAAAAAAACAAAATCAAAAAAGAATACAGTAGATGATAATGCAATTATTTCATTGTACATGAATGAAGTGTTGGAAAACAATGAAGCGCCAAAAAATGCTTATATCTTCTGCAAGAATAACAACATAGAGGAAAGTGATTTTTATGCTTTCTTCGGTTCGCTAGATGCGGTCAAGCAAGATATTTGGGTGAAGTTTTTTGAAAATGCTGTAGCAACTATTGAAAAGGAAGCTGCTTTTGAAAGCTATACTGATAAAAATAAATTACTGACATTGTATTTCACGCTGTTCGAAATTTTAACCTTGAACAGAAGTTATGTGGTGTATGCACTCCAAGAAAACCAAGAAGGGTTAAAGAATTTGAAGCAATTGAAAGCATTTCGAAACCATTTTAAAAAATATATCGTAGATAGTATTAAGTCGGAACCTTCAGAGCCATTCGGGAAAGTGGCGAAAGTAACCGAACCCGTTTACGCTGAAGGCGCTTGGCTACAGTTCTTATTCTTATTGAAATTTTGGATGGACGATACGTCTAAAGGTTTTGAAAAGACAGATGTGTTGATTGAAAAATCGGTGAACACGGTAGTCGATTTATTAAACACCAAACCCTTGGAAAGTTTGTTCGATTTGGGCAAGTTTCTTTGGAAAGAAAAAATGCAATAAATGAAAACCTTAGACAAAATTCCAACCGGAAAGATTGAACGCGCGGGTCAGTTGGTCAAAACCGGACTTAAAGTCGGAACCAATTACGTAGCCTATTACGGTGAAAAAATGGTAAATCCGTCTTTAACCCGTGACAAACTCAACGAAAACAATGCGGAAGACATTTACGACGGGTTGAAAAACCTCAAAGGCAGTGCTTTGAAAGTCGCTCAAATGTTGAGTATGGATAAAAGCATTATGCCGCAAGCGTATGTCGAGAAGTTTTCCTTATCGCAGTTTTCGGTGCCGCCATTGTCTGCGCCATTGGTTCGAAAAACATTCAAAAAATATTTAGGGAAATATCCCGAAGACTTATACGATTCCTTCACTCCGGATGCCATGAACGCCGCGAGTATCGGTCAGGTACACAAAGCAACCAAGGATGGGAAAAATTTTGCTGTGAAAATCCAATATCCCGGAGTGGCGGAAAGTATAAGTTCTGATTTGGCTTTGGTCAAACCGTTTGCCATTAGAATGTTCAATATCAAAGGCAAAGATTCTGATAAGTATTTTAAAGAAGTAGAAGACAAATTATTGGAAGAAACTGATTATGTGTTAGAGTTAAAGCAAAGTTTGGAAGTATCCGATTGGTGCGGCAAAATCGACAATTTGCGTTTTCCAAAATATTATCCTGAATATTCATCAGAGAAGATTCTAACGATGGAATGGATTCAAGGCGAACACTTGTCGGAGTTTGCAGCGCACAATGAAGACCGAGTTAAAGGCGACAAAATTGGTCAAGCTTTGTGGGATTTTTACATGTACCAAATGCACCATTTGAAGCAAGTCCACGCCGATCCGCATCCCGGGAATTTCCTGATTGATGCCGAAGGCCGATTGGTGGCGATTGATTTTGGTTGCATCAAACACGTACCGGATGAATTTTATGTTCCGTATTTCGAATTGGCGAAACCGGAAGTCATCAACAATCCGAAATTGTTCAATGAAAAACTATACGAACTTGAAATATTGCGCCACGATGACAGTCCGAAAGAGATTGAGTATTTCACTAAAATATTCTACGACTTATTGAGCTTGTTTACGCAACCGTTTCATGGCGAATATTTCGATTTCTCGGATGCCGATTTCTTTGGAAAAATTGCTCAAATGGGAGAAGATTTTTCTAAAGATACCCAACTCCGAAAAATGAACGGGAATAGAGGTTCTAAGCATTTCTTGTACATCAACCGAACCTTTTTTGGCTTGTACAACTTGTTACACGATTTAAAAGCACGCATCGACACCAAGTCGTTTGAAAAATATTTACCGCATTAAAGATTGTTTATTTATTGGTTAGGTTGATAAGAGCGACGCTCCACGTTTGAGTTTTGTCGCTCTTATCTTTTTAATAAAGTTCGTAAGTTTGCCTTTCAGAAAATCAATATGCTACAAGTCCAAGACATTTCCTTCTCGTATTTAGACCAAACCACCATCAGCAACCTTTCTTTTCAGTTGGAGAAAGGTAAAAATCTTGCTATTATAGGTGAAAGCGGTTGCGGTAAAAGTACGTTACTCAAGCTGGTTTACGGTTTGTATGACTTAGATGAAGGCCGAATTTTTTGGAACGACAATGAAGTGCTCGGACCGAAATACCATTTAATTCCCGGAATGGAATACATGAAATACTTGGCACAAGATTTCGATTTGATGCCCTTTATCACCGTGGCCGAAAACGTTGGGAAATACTTGTCGAATATTTATGCCGATGTCAAACAAGCGCGTATAGCCGAATTGTTGGAGATAGTGGAAATGACCGAATTCGCCACTACAAAAGCCAAATATTTAAGCGGTGGCCAAATGCAACGCGTGGCTTTGGCTCGGGTTTTAGCTTTAGAACCCGAAGTGTTGTTGTTAGACGAACCGTTTAGTCATATTGATAATTTCAGAAAGAACAGCCTCCGCCGAAAATTATTCGCTTATCTCAAAGAAAAGCAAATTACGACGATAGTTGCGACGCATGACAGTTCGGATGTATTGTCGTTTGCCGATGCCGTTTTGGTGATGCAAAAAGGTCAAATCATCGCCTCCGATTCGCCTGAAAATTTATACCAAAATCCAACAAGCAAATACATCGCCTCGCTTTTCGGCGATGTGAATGAAATCGAAATAAACGGAAACAAACAATATGTTTATCCGCATCAATTACAAGTGGTAGCCGAATCGGATTGGGCAGTTACCGTACAGCAATCGTACTATAAAGGCAGCCATTATTTGGTGGAAGCTGAAATCGATGGTCAGAAAATCTTTTTCGATAGTTCGAAATCCTTTCCGTCGGGAACAGTTGTTTATCTGATAATAACTTCTTAAAATACCTGTTATTTTTCTTCGGCTACGTATTCTAAAATATCTCCGGGCTGACAATCTAAGGCTTTGCAAATCGCTTCCAGTGTACTGAATCGAATGGCTTTGGCCTTGCCCGTTTTTAGTATGGAAAGGTTCGATAAGGTTAAATCGACTTTCTCCGATAGCTCGTTCAAAGACATTTTTCGTTTGGCCATCATGACATCTACATTGACAATTATCGGCATAACTTAGATGGTTAGTTCGTTTTCGGTTTGTATTTCTACTCCTTTTTTGAAAATTTGGGCAATGACTAAAAGTACGACGCCCATAAAGAGCCAAATATCAGCGCCGTCTAAATTTAACTCAGCTATGTCGGGCATGTTAATGCCTTTAGCAGCCAACCATTTGGCGTAATTAGCGCCCCAATTGGAGAAAAAACTAATGAAAATCGTCAGATAAGCCAAGTTGGATACAAACTTAACGAGTGCTTCACTAAAAGGTTTCGAAAAATCCAATTTTTTATCGTGTAGGATTTTGACAATTAAGAAGAATAATAAGGCTTTCAACACGGCCACTATAAATCCTAAACAGAGTTGGGTTAAGAAAAAGCCGTAGTCGAATTGGTACAGTTCCGTCAATTTGAAATAATCAGCGGCCAACGGATTGAAAGCTACAGTAAATATAGCATTGAACAAAAAACTGCCGGCTTCAACGCATAAACCGATAAAAATAATCCATGACAATACATGTAAAATTTGAAGCATCATTTTAGTAGTGATTCTGATTTCCATCTTTTTTAGATTTTGAATTACGGTTCAAAAATAATAAAAATTTATTGATAAACAATAAATAATAATTTTTTTTCGGAAAATTACAAAATCATCAACCACAAAAAAACCTCAAAGCGTTTACTTTGAGGTTTGGTGTTTTTGGAAAGAATAGTTTAATTTTTCAAATATTTTTCTAAGAATTGGTCTTGTTCCCAAAGCAAGTGTAAAATATTGTCTTTGGCAGCGTAGCCGTGACTTTCTTTAGGCAATAAAACCAATCGCACCGGTGCGCCCAAATTTTTCAAGGCTTGGAAATAGCGCTCCGATTGTAAGGTAAACGTTCCAGGGTTGTTGTCAGCATCGCCATGAACCAACAATAAAGGCGTTTTCATTTTATCAGCATTCATAAAAGGCGACATGCCGTTGTAAATTTCAGGAACATCCCAGTAATTGCGTTGCTCACTTTGGAATCCGAAAGGCGTTAAGGTTCTGTTGTAAGCGCCGCTTCGAGCAATACCGCAAGCGAATAAATTAGAGTGCGTTAGCAAGTTAGCCGTCATAAAGGCTCCGTAAGAGTGTCCGCCAATAGCGACTTTTTTACGATTAATATAACCCAAGTTGTCCACAGCATCAATTGCAGCTTCGGCATTGGCAATCAATTGCGGCATAAAAGTGTCGTTAGGTTCGGTTTTGCCTTCTCCGATGATTGGGAATGAAGCATCGTCTAACACGGCATAACCTTTGGTTACCCAATATACGAACGAACCGTAGTTGGGGAACGTAAATTCGTTCGGGTTTTTGTTGCTTTGTCCGGCGCTGTTTTTATCCTTGAATTCTTCAGGATAAGCCCAAATTAACAGCGGTAATTTTTCGGTTTTCTTTGTTCTGTCGTAACCGGCCGGTAAATAGAGCGTTCCCGACAATTCTACGCCGTCTTTTCTCTTGTATTTAATCACTTCTTTGTAGACGTTTTTAATACTTTCAAATGGGTTTTTGAAGTTGGTAATAGGCGTCAGCTTGCCCGATTTGATGTTTCTGAAATAGTAATTCGGGAAATCGTTTTTCGATTGGATTTGCACCAAAACATCGCCTTTTTTGAAATCTTCAATCGATTGTAAATCTTCTTTTTTGTCTTTCATTTTAGACGTATACAATCGTTTGGTTTTGAGTGTAGTCAAATTGAATTCGTCTATAAAAGGAAACTGGCCTTCTTTGGTAAACCCGTCGCCAATTAAGTATGCATTATTGTTTTCGATGGCCAACACATAGCGATTGTATTGGTTTCTTTTGGTTTCAAAATTCCCCGGATCGCTGTAGATGTCTTGCGAATTTCTGTCCGAAATAATTTTAGGTGCCTGATTTGGATTCGAAGGATTGAACAAGTACACTTTTTGGTTTCTGGTGTCGTACCAATCATCGTAGGCAATGGCAGTAGTTTCATTACCCCACATCATACCTCCAAAGCGTTGTTGGGTTTTTAAAATCGATTTGGGTTCGGCATTGAATGGTGCATCCCAAGTAAAAACTTCATCTCTGAAATCGACTTTTTTGGCTTGGTCACCTTCGTCCAAGGCAACAACATAAGAAAGCGTAGCCGGTTTGTCGGCTCTCCAGTTCATACTTCTTTTGCCTTTTCTTACAGAGGAAAAACCTTTGGGCATCACTTCTGTCAAAGGCACTTCGTTCACCACTTTGATCTCTTTTCCGGTCAAATCGAAAACCACTGATTTTTGAGGAAAACGGCTCAACGGAACGATGTAAGAGTACGGTTTTTGAATAGTGGTCAACATCAAATAATTCCCGTCCGGTGAGAAGCTTTCTCCGGCGTAAATGTCGGCTCCTTTGAATAATTCAGCTTTTCCGGATAATGAAACTTTGTATAATTCGGAAGTTACTAAGGCATCGAAATTGGCTTCATCAGTTTTGTTTTTTAATAAATCCTGATAGGTTCTGTTTTGCGATTTCGAGCCGTCGCTGGTAGAAACTGTTGGCCCTTTCGGTAAATCTTTTTTGCTGTCAATTAAGGCAGGACGGTTTTTCGGTAACATTTTCACCAAAAGCGTCTCGTTATCTTTCATCCAGCTGTACGGACTGCCCAAATTGGCGTTGAGGTTGGCTTCGGTGATTTTTTTAGCGGTAGTCGTAGCTACATCAATAACCCAAAGTTCTACCCCGGAATTGGTCGTATGGGTAAAACCGATTTTCTTTTCGTTTGGTGACCAAGAAATGTTGGTGATTCGGGCATTTTGCGGTAAGCCAGCCACTTGTGTTTCGACTTTATCGCTGACTTTTCTCAACTTTAAATTGTTGACGTAGGTCACCGTACTCGAAATATTGGTGATAGGGTTGATGCGTAAACCACCCAAACGCATTTCTTCCTGACTTAAATCGTCCAGCGTTTTATAGGTGTTGCGGTAGCTTAGCAACATGTATTCTTTTTTAGAATCCATACTTACCGAAGGCGCTCGCTCATAATCGGCTAAAGCTAAAATCTCGGAAGATGGTTTTTGATAGGTAAGGTTTTCTTGGGCTAATGCTGAAAAACCTAGTCCGAGTAAGAACAGGAAAGTAAAGCGTAATTTCATATGCTTGTAGTTTATGATTGTTTTAAAGTAGGTCGAATTTACGGCATTTCAGTTACAATAAAAGGGAAGATTTTGTTAAAGTTGGCTTTGTAGTCGACTTTTTAACGCTGCTGATTTTTGTCGATATCTAAATTAGAATCCAAAAATCGTATTTAGAATTATAAGATTCTTAAATTTGCTATTCTGATTTTATTAAATAACAAAAGATATGTACCACTCAAAAATCACAGGTTTAGGTTTTTATGTTCCTGATAATGTTGTTACCAATGATGATTTATCCAAAATAATGGATACCAATGACGAATGGATTCAGGAAAGAACCGGCATTCAAGAAAGAAGACATGTTATAAGAGGCGAAGACACCACGACCTCAATGGGTGTTAAAGCCGCTCAAATAGCCATAGAAAGAGCCAAAATTGATAAAAGTGACATCGATTTTGTCATTTTCGCTACTTTAAGTCCCGATTACTATTTCCCAGGACCAGGTGTTTTGGTGCAACGCGATTTAGGCTTGCGTACCGTTGGCGCTTTGGATGTGAGAAACCAATGCTCCGGATTTGTATATGCACTTTCCGTAGCGGATCAATACATCAAAACCGGTATGTATAAAAACATCTTAATTATTGGTTCAGAATTGCATTCCACCGGATTGGATATGACTACTCGCGGTAGAGGTGTTTCGGTGATTTTTGGTGATGGAGCAGGAGCCGCTATTTTGAGTAGAGAAGAAGATTTAACCAAAGGTATTTTATCCACTCATTTGCATTCAGAAGGCCAACACGCTGAAGAATTAACCGTCATTGCGCCGGGTATGGGCAAGCGTTGGGTGACCGATATCATTGCAGATAATAATCCGGAAGACGAGAGTTATTTCCCTTATATGAACGGCCAATTTGTATTTAAAAATGCCGTGGTTCGTTTTAGCGAAGTGATTAACGAAGGTTTGCAAGCCAATAATTTGCAGGTTTCCGATATTGATATGTTGATTCCGCATCAGGCGAATTTGAGAATCTCACAGTTCATCCAGCAAAAGTTTAAATTGACGGATGACCAAGTTTTTAATAACATTCAAAAGTACGGTAATACTACTGCAGCTTCTATTCCGATTGCGCTGACTGAAGCTTGGGAACAAGGTAAAATTAAAGAAGGTGATACCGTAGTTTTAGCGGCTTTCGGTAGTGGTTTTACTTGGGCCAGTGCTATCATTAAATGGTAAAACCTATTTCAATTATAAAAAAAGCCAAACAGAACATGTTTGGCTTTTTTGTAACAACTAATCTATAATTTATTTGTGGTGTTTATAAAAGGCCACCACTGCCTTCGGTTTCGTTTTGATCTCTTTGTTTGCGTTGCATAGCGCTGTTTTTGCCGCCACCAAACATATAGTTGAATCCAACATAAAACGTCTGACTTTCCCAATAGAAAGCTCCGGTTTGACGGTACGGAATATTACCATTGAAGGCAAAATTCATGGTTTCAAATACATCATTGAAACGGGCTGTAATGCTACCTTTTCCTTTTAAAATGGTATAAGTAGAACCAATATCCATGCGGTACATCGGCTCTCTTTCAAACTGTAAGCCTAAATCTCTGCCGCGGTACATGGCGAACAAGTTGAAACGCAATTTTTTGTTGGCTACAAAGTTGTGATTCATACGAATATTGAAGGCCACCACATCGGCTTCGGCTCTTTCTTGTGCTTGCGTATTGGCATTTTGTACGGTGCCTTTCACGGTTCTGAAATACGCATCACTGCTCGCATTAACCGACCACCAAGTCGCTAGTTTTAAATTAGCTGATATTTCGGTACCAACGGTATTGTTATCGTCGAAATTGTCATAAGAGATAATGTCTTGGTTCACATTGTCCGGGTTCTTGTAAATCACCCTTCCGATTTCATCATTGATTTGTCGGTAGAAAACACCGGCGGTTACCGAACCTATTTTGGTGGTACGGGTGTAGTTTACTTCGAACGAGTTGGTGAATTGCGGTTCCAAA
>JBEBBH010000184.1:0-4372 GCA_041158485.1 Bacteroidota bacterium
TTTTGGTAGTCAAATCAAATCCACAATAAAATCCATCGTTGTTATAACTGTCATCGCAAACAACATAATCTGTCGGAGTAACTATCGTTGGCGCAGCATTAATCGTAACCGTTGCTGAACCCGTTAGGGTTTGGGAACAACCCGTTGCAGAATTGAGAACACTGATTAAATTACAAGTCGACGCTGCTGTAACCGGTGCTGTACCAACAGAAGCACTACCGGTGCCATTCAAAATGATTGTTTGAGCCGGATTAGAATCTATAGAGTAAGTAACCTCAGCATTAGGTGTACCGGAAAAAGTAATCACAGCAGTCTCATTCAAACAAACTGCTGCAGGCGATATTGACACTGAAGCCGTTGGCAACGGATTAACTATTAACTGGAAGGATGTGGTTCCAAAACTAGTTGGATCGGCATTATCTTCCAATCTTACATAAATAGTTTGTCCGTTGACTCCGGTGAAGGAATTTGGAGGAATTATTGGACTAACCCCAGCATCAGCAGCAGATTGACTGGTATAATAAGTCACCGTATAATCGGCAGCCAAATAATTTGTTCCTAAAACTATTGGGGTTTGTGGCGTAAGATTAAAAATGGCAGAACCACTTCCGAAGCTACTTTCACAACTCACCAAATTAGGCGGTGTTTGCGGTATCGGACCGGTAGCACACAAAGCCGTATCTATTTGCAATGGGAATTGAGTAATTACAATACATCCCGTATTATCATCTTCAACAGCTACATAAATAATTTCACCATCTGTTCCGTTGTAGCTAGTAACACCAGATATAGGAGCTGCTAACTCTTGAGCATCCAACAAAGAGTGGTGGTAGCTCAATGTATTACTCAACCCATTCAAAATGACTGATGCATTTTGGCTAAGATCGAAAGGAGCTTCACATTGAACAAGCGGGTTTGGTGTACCTATAGGCAAAGAAGGAATGTATTCTACCAACATACAATCGGTTTGCTCACAACCACCTGGATATGTTATAGTTACACAATAATCCCCTTCATCAGTAATGGTGTAAGTATTAGAATTAGCCCCTGGAATAACGCCGCTATCAAGAGTCCACTCATAAGTAGCACCAAAAATTGGAGAAGGTCCTGCTTGAATCGTTACTGTTTCAGAACCACATACCGCATTGGAACCTGAAAGATCAGGCAAACCATCAAACTGCCCGGTTCCTACTATATCTGCAGTTCCAATATCAAAACTTCCAGCACCCAGAAAAACCGCAGAGTCATAAGAAGTATCATTTCTGTCGGCAATAACCAACTTAATGTGATAAACATTATTCGGGATTACCGCTGAAGTGGCTGTCATTAAAACAGTTTCACCATTAAAATTAGTAGCCGCAGTTGCAGCATTTGCACCACCATTGTAAACCCCAAAATAAGTTGGATTTTCCGAAGTACAAGAATTATTATTGGCATCATCCCGAATCGTTACAACGGAAATCGGTGTAGTTGTACTTGGAATTAAAGCCAAATTAACCGGAGCTGTGGCGGCAGTAACATTTGTCAAGAAAAAGGCAAAAGAATCTGAATAGGAACATTGAAAAGTTCCGTATTCCTCTGAGGCAAACAAAAAGTCAAAACTCATCTGATTCGTCAAAGGCGTAAAATCAAACTCTAAAATAGTAGCATTATTGTAATCGGTCAAAAACGGATCAATCCCTAAGCCTGTAATGTAATTAAACAAATCATTATCTCCACCCCAAGCCGCATTTCCATCACTCAATGTACTCGTATTAGGTCCCGGCGCACTCATGGCATTACCGGTACTCAAAATAACTCCCCCGCCCAGAGGAAAATTTGGGTTAGTATTTTGAAAATATGCAATTCCATTAGAAGAACCAAAACTGGCTCCGGAACTTGACCCACTTCCTGTACTCCAAGTAATATTAGAAATGGTTCCGACACAAGAAGAATTAGGGCCGTTGCTTCCAAACAAAACATCCTGAACCAACTGCGGCACAGTGTAAGTGGTATTGTTAACAGTAATGGGCTGCGAAAAAGACTCTATCGAAACCAATAAAAAGAAAAAAATAAGTAAACCTCTTTTCATGCGAGACGGGATTTAGAGACAAAAAATTAATTAAGTCTCACAAATGTTAATAATTGTTTAATTGTCCAAATATAAGTATTCATAGAAAATAACTTTGTTAAATTTGCAGAAAAATAAACTATTCTCATGAAAATCACCATAAAAGAAACCCAAAACCCAACGATAATCAAATTTGAATTCCCGGATTTTATCACTCAGAATGAAAACTTTGAATTCAAAAACATCGACGAAGCCAAAAATTCACCTCTGGCCCAAAAACTATTCTACTTACCATTTGTAAAAACCGTTTACATCTCCGGTAATTTTATTGCAGTAGAACGCTTCAGCATCGTTGAATGGGCTGATGTACAAGACGATGTAGCAGAGCAAATTGAAGAATTTGTTACTAATGGCGGCGTTATTGTATTGCCTTCGGAGCAAAAAGCTAAAAAACAACCCATAACGGTTTACGGCGAGACGACACCTAATCCTGCGTCTCTAAAATTTGTAGTCAACAAAGCTCTCACCAAAAACATGGTAGAGTTCAAAAATATCGACGAAGCCAAACCGTCTCCACTCGCCCAGGCGCTTTTCAAATTCCATTTTGTCAAAGAAGTTTTCATCACTGAAAACTACATTTCAGTCACCAAATATGACAGTGTTTCTTGGGACGAAATCACCCTGGAACTCCGCACTTTCATCAAAGAATATCTGGAAAACGGCGGCATCGTTCTGGACGAAACTTTAATCGCCGATGACGTCAAACAAGAGAAACAACAAATCAAAAATTTTGACCAACTCGACGTCACTTCCCAACAAATCATAAACATCCTCGAAGAATACGTAAAACCGGCGGTGGCTGCCGATGGCGGTAACATTTTGTTCGACTCTTACGACGAAAATCAAAAGAGAGTAAAAGTAGTGCTGCAAGGTTCATGCAACGGCTGTCCTTCTTCGACTTTCACCCTTAAAAACGGTATCGAAAACATGCTGAAAGACATGCTCAACGACAAAGACATCGTAGTAGAAGCTTTGAACGGCTAACTATTTCAAAAAATAACACCTAAAGCGTCATCAATCATGGCGCTTTTTTTAATTTTAGAAGCTAATCCCGCTTTCCGTTCTATCTTTTGACTCGTTTTGTAAACGAGTCAAAAGGATGCCACTTCAATCGGGGCTAAAAAACAATATCGCCATGAACGAACTACACCTTGAAACCAGTCCATACTTATTACAACACGCCAACAATCCCGTGCATTGGAAAGCTTGGAATGCTAAAACTTTGGCGCAGGCCCAAACCGAAAATAAACTCATGCTAATAAGCATCGGCTACTCGGCTTGTCATTGGTGCCACGTCATGGAACACGAAAGTTTTGAAGACCAGAAAGTAGCGGCAGTCATGAACGCGCATTTCATCAACATCAAAATCGACCGAGAAGAACGTCCTGACATCGATGCCGTTTACATGAAAGCCGTTCAAGTCATGACCGGGCGTGGCGGCTGGCCTATGAATGTAGTGGCCTTACCCGATGGCAGACCGATTTGGGGCGGCACCTATTTCCGAAAAAACGATTGGATCAACGCGCTCGAAAAACTCCAGGAAATTTACACCCAAAATCCGGAAACCATCTACGATTACGCGCAACAATTGCACGAAGGTTTACAAACCATCAGCATAGTTCCAAAATCTGAAAACAAGACCGACTTCGATTTCACCAATTTAGAAAAACTGCTGAAAAAATGGCAAAAAAGTTTTGATTGGGACTTCGGCGGTATGGCCAGAGCACCAAAATTCATGATGCCAACCAACTACGAATTCCTACTCAACTACGGTCATCAAACCCAAAACCAAGAACTGCTCGAGTTTGTCAATTTAACCTTGACCAAAATGGCTTACGGCGGTTTGTTTGATACGGTTGACGGTGGATTTTCTCGATATTCAGTCGATTTAAAATGGCACGTGCCGCATTTCGAAAAAATGTTGTACGACAACGGCCAGTTGGTGTCGCTTTATGCTAACGCCTACAAGCTAACCCAAAATCCACTGTACAAAGAAGTCATCGAAAAAACACTGAACTTTGTGGAAAAAGAATGGCTTACCGATGAAGGCAGTTTCTATGCCGCTTTGGATGCCGACAGTTTAAACGCCGAAAATCATTTGGAAGAAGGCGCTTTTTATGTTTGGACAACTGCAGCTTTACAACAAATTTTGGGAGAAGATTTCGACTTGTTCGCGGAAGTATTCAATACCAACGAGTTCGGCCATTGGGAACACGGCAACTATGTATTAATTCAAAATCAACCGTTGACAGCTATTGCCGA
>JBEBBH010000185.1:0-8909 GCA_041158485.1 Bacteroidota bacterium
GCCAAAGCACCAACGTGTACGTGAGCAATAATCCAGTCGGTAAAGTGCGCAATAGCGTTTACGTTTTTCAAAGACAACATTGGTCCTTCAAAAGTCGCCATACCATAACCGGTAATCGCCACTACGTAGAATTTCAATACAGCATCGGTACGTACTTTATCCCAAACCCCGCGTAGGGTTAACAAACCATTAATCATACCACCCCAAGACGGTGCAATCAACATTACTGAGAATACAACTCCTAAGTTTTGAGCCCAATCCGGTAAAGCAGAATACAACAAGTGGTGTGGTCCTGCCCAGATATAAATAAATATTAATGACCAAAAGTGGATGATAGATAAGCGATAAGAATAAACCGGACGGTTAGCGGCTTTCGGCACAAAGTAGTACATCATTCCTAAAAACGGCGTAGTCAAGAAGAATGCCACCGCATTGTGACCGTACCACCATTGCACTAAAGCATCTTGCACACCGGCGTAAACGGAATATGATTTCATACCGGAAAAAGAAACCGGCAATTCTAAACTATTGAAAATATGAAGTACAGCTACCGTAACGAATGTAGCAATGTAGAACCAAATGGCTACATAAATATGACGCTCTCTTCTTTTGATGATGGTTCCGATCATGTTGATCCCGAACACTACCCAAATTAAAGCAATAGCAATATCAATTGGCCATTCTAACTCGGCATATTCTTTAGAAGTAGTGTATCCTAACGGCAGGGTTACTGCAGCGGCTACAATAATCAATTGCCATCCCCAAAAGTGCAGTTTGCTTAAAAAATCACTGAACATTCTGGCTTTGAGCAAGCGTTGCATAGAATAATACACTCCGGCAAACATGGCATTACCCACAAAAGCGAAAATTACCGCATTGGTGTGTAGCGGTCTGAGGCGTCCAAAACTTAAGAAGGAAATTCCACTGGTAACATTGGGAAATAAAAACATAAATGCTAATATTAACCCAACTAACATACCTACTACACCAAAAACGATACTGGCGTAAATGAAGTTCCTTACAATTTTGTTGTCATACTGAAATTGTTGCATTTCCATAATTATAATTGTTTTTCTTCGGTTATATTAATTTGATTTTTGTTAGTTTCTTTCACTAGCTCGTCGTCAAAAAGCATTCTGACAGATGGTGTATAATCGTCATCATATTGTCCGCCTCTTACCGCTTTGATAAAAGCGTAGAGAAAGAATACAGCAACAACAATACTTATCGAGATTAACATATAAATGACACTCATACCTCTAATTTGTGTTAGACAAAGTTACTTTTAGCCTATGGGTTAAAATATGACATTTGTCATACTTCAGTTATTATTTCTTAGTAGCAAAAAGATTGCTCATTACCGTTACAAAGCTCACAATAGTTATAGTGCTCAACGGCATGATGATAGCCGCTACTATAGGTAATAAATTTCCGGTTACCGCATAACTCAAACCGACTACATTATAGAGTAACGACAAGCCGAAACTCATATAAATCGTCAGCATTGCATTTTTAGAATACATCAAGAAGAAAGCAATCTTGTGAAACTGACTCGCGTCTAAAATACCGTCACAAGCCGGAGAGAATACGTTGACATTTTCTGAAATGGAAATCCCAACATTACTTTGCGCCAAAGCACCGGCATCGTTTAACCCATCGCCTATCATCATTACGTTTTTACCTTGTTGTTGTAAAGCATCGATATAAGCCAACTTTTGTTCCGGTTTTTGATTGAAGACCAACTGTGTTCCGGACGGCAACATCTTTTCTAAAATCCGACGCTCTCCGTCGTTATCACCCGACAATACTACCAATTGGTACTTTTTTGCCAATGCTTCAAACAATTGCTCCAAGCCTTGTCGGTATTGGTTATTAAAGACATAACTACCTTTGTAAACGCCATTAATTTCAACGTGTACTTTGGTCTTTTTATGGGTGTTCTCGCTCATGTGTTGCAAGAATTGAGAAGACCCTAATTTTACGGTTCCGGCCTCCAATTCGGCAAAAACACCTTTTCCGATAACTTCTTCAAAATGTTTAACTTCCAGCTTTTCTTGTGGCGGAATAAAATCGTACAATCGGCGACTCAACGGGTGATTTGAACCTCTGAGGGCATTTTTCAGGAGTCGCAATTCGAACTCATTTAACGCTTCGCCTTCGTAAGTGATGGCTGTTTTTTTATTGGTGGTAATGGTTCCGGTTTTATCAAAAACGATGGTGTCTACTTTGGCCAATTGTTCAATAACGATGGCATTTTTGAGGTATAATTTTCGGTTCCCCATAATGCGCAATACGTTACCTAAAGTAAAAGGTGCCGTTAAAGCCAACGCACAAGGACAAGCCACAATTAAAATAGCGGTAAATACATTAAAAGCGGTGGAAACATCAATAAAAATCCAATACACAAAAGATACAACAGACAGTAATAACAAAGCCGGAGTAAAATAATGACTGATGGTATCGGTAATGGATTTGTGTTTTTGAGCCACGCGTTTTTGGAAGACATCGTTGCTCCACAATTGGGTCAGATAACTTTGAGAAACGGAGAACAAGACTTCCATTTCGATGACTTTCCCCAATTGCTTTCCACCGGCAAAAATTTTATCGCCCGATTTTTTCTCAATCGGTACCGCTTCACCGGTCACGAAACTATAGTCTACAGACGCTTTTTCGGATATCAAAATCCCGTCAACCGGGATTAACTCTTGGTTTCTGATCAGCAATCGGTCTCCTTTTTTAATATCGTACACTTGCACGGCTTCTTCGGAACCATCTGGCAATACTTTGGTGATAGCAATAGGAAAATAAGACTTGTAATCGCGTTCAAAAGATAAAAAATCGTAGGTTTTTTGCTGGAATAATTTCCCCAATAACATAAAGAAAATCAAGCCGCACATACTGTCGAAAAAACCCTGTCCGTAATCGAAAGCGATATCAACTGTACTGCGGATAAACATAACCACAATCCCCAAGGCAATCGGAATCTCAATATTGAGTAAGCCTTGTTTCATGCTTTTCCAGGCAGCCACATAATAACCCGATGCCGAATAAACAAAAGCCGGTAAAGACAAAGCAAAAATCAACCATCGGAAAAAGCCTTTGTATTGTTCAATCCAAAATTCGCCGACCTCAAAATACTCCGGAAACGACAATAGCATGATGTTACCGAAACAGAAAAAAGCTACTCCTAATTTATAAATTAAGGTGCGATCGACTTTCTTTTTGCCTTCGGTATAATTTTCTAAACTGATATAAGGTTCGTAACCAATGGCACAAAGCAATTCAACAATCTCTTTGAGGTTGGTTCTTTCAGGATGGTAAGTAATGCGGACTTTTTTGTTTGGAAAATTAACCTGAGACGCTATGATTCCCGGCTGAAGCCTTTGTAAATTTTCCAAAATCCAAATACACGAACTACAGTGTATATGAGGAATGTACAATGAAACAATAGTAGTTGTACTTTCTTGGAAATCGAGGAGTTTAGTAACAATCTCTTCATTGGCTAAAAAATCATATTTGCCTTTAATATCGGGTGGTGTTGCGCCGGGCGCTGCTTGAAAATCGTAATAACAAGACAAATCATTTTGACTGAATATTTCATAAACCGTTTTGCAACCGTTACAACAAAAACTTTTGTCGTCAAATAGGATTTCGTCTTTTTTTACAATCTCATTACCACAATGGAAACACTGTGATGGATTCATACTTTTTTTATTTGCTCATTTTACCTGTAACAAAGGTCACATAAGTATGAAAATTAAAATATGATATTTGTCATACTTTAAATATATTTGTAGTAACCAATAAAGAATACCATGAGTAAATGTGAACAATGTATCGTTAGACAATTCAGTTCGCTAAAAGCCTTAAACAAAGAAGAGCTATTGCGAATGGCCGATTGTAAAACCTCTTACACCATTAAAAAAGGGGAAACCATTTTTGAAGAAGGCGAAACTACTCACGGTATTTATTGTGTTAAAGACGGTATTTGCAAAATGACCAAGCTCAGTGCCAACGGTAAAGACCAAATTGTCAAATTGGTCAAACCGGGTGAATTGTTAGGACAGCGTTCCATGATTAGCGAAGAACCAACCAACTTAAGTGCTGTTGCTTTAGAAGATATGGAGGTTTGCTTTATTCCGAAATCCGAAATTATGCAGTTCTTCAATCAAAACAATAACTTTTCCATGAATGTAATGAAAACTATTTGTGGAGATTTGAAAGATGCAGACGATCACATGGTTTCTATGGCGCAAAAAAGCGTTAAAGAGCGTTTAGCAGAGACCTTAATATATTTAGAGGAAAACTTCGGGAAAACGGAAGATGGTTGCTTAAAATTACAACTCTCTCGTGAAGAATTGGCCGGAATGATCGGAACTGCCACCGAAAGTTGCATAAGATTACTCTCTGAACTTAACAAAGCCGGACTGATTGAACTCGACGGCAAACGCATCAAAATAACAGACAGAAACAAATTACGCCGCATGGCCGATTAAAAAAAACCACCTGATTCCGAAGAAAGAGGTGGCAAAGTTGATAAGATAACAGGGTTAGTTATGGTATCAACAAGATTGTTTTTTTGAGTTGTTTATTATTTTAAATGTAATAATAACTAGTATGTTATTGGTCAAATTGTCGATGTGTAACCAAAAAATCTGTTTAAACCCAATCTTGTCTTTAGTGTTAAGGTTATAATCCAGATCAATGCGGGAGTTTATCTTTGATTAAACCGTACAAAAAAGTACCAAAAACTGCTCCGAACAAAACAAGTCCGACACTCCAAAATCCGGCACCTAACAATATAAATATAGGTCCGGGACAAGCACCAACCAAAGCCCAGCCCAATCCGAAAAGAATGCCGCCAATCCAATACCGCATATTTCCTTTCTCTTTATCTTGGATGATAATAGGATTACCATCAATATCTTTCAATTGTTTTCGTTTGATAATTTGTATGCCAACCAATCCTGTAAGTATAGCGACTGTAATTATCCCATACATGTGAAAAGATTGAAACTGGAACATTTCATAAATTCTGTACCAAGAAACTGCTTCTGCCTTGGTTAACACTATACCGAAAACAAAACCTACGATTACATATTTCAACAAATTCATAGCTTAGAAAATTAAGGGTAAGATAAAATGTGCCATCAACAAACCGCCGATAAAGAAACCGACAACCGCTTTCAAAGAAGGGATTTGCAAGTTGCTCAAACCCGAGATGGCATGACCGGAAGTACAGCCACCGGCATAACGCGAACCAAATCCTATTAGCAATCCACCCAAAAGCAAAATAACAATCATTTTAGGCGATTGTAAAGCCGATGTACCAAAAACAGAATCAGGTAACAACTTCCCGTTTGGTGCTTCAATATGTAAAGTAGCCAATTGCTCAACAGTTTTCGGATTGAGCGTAACATTTGAAGCATCACTCATAAAATGTACCGCTACAAAACCACCTATCATGGCACCGACTACTACAGCCAAATTCCAACGTTGCGACTTCCAATCCCAATCGAAAAACGGTACTTTTTTACCTATGCCGGTCATGGCACAAAGCGACCTTAAATTGGAGGACATTCCGAAAACTTTACCAAAATAATTGAGTGTCAGCATCACCATTCCAATCAAAAAACCGGAAATGGCCCAATGCCAAGTTTGACTGATAAATTCCATATTTGCTCATATTTACGCAAAAATAGAAATATAAATGTCGGAAAGATGAAATTTTATCGAAATGAAGTACTTTTGAAATCAAATTCGACTTGAATATGAAAAATTTCAGCATTGAAATAAAGTGGACCTTGCGCTTTATATTATTGGTTTTGGCTTGGGCTATAGGCGAAAAGTTTATGGGACTGCACGACCAACATATTGATAAATACGCTGTTTACACGAATCTCTTCGGCATTCCGGCTTTGTTATTTTATTTCTTGGCTTTGGCAGAAAAGAAGAAATACTTTTTCAATCATCAAATGACTTGGTCACAAGGCTTTATTAGTGGTGTTGTTTTATCTTTTTTTATAGCGATACTAATGCCGATGGCACAATTGGTGATTTACAAAAGCATCACACCGCATTTTTTTGAAACCATCATCGAATACAAAACTAAAAGTCCGTTACTCAACCGTCATATTACTATAGAAGACGCCCTAGCCTACTTCAATTTGAAAAGTTTTATGATACAGAGTGTATTCAGTGCTTTGTCGATGGGTACCATTTCGGGTGCCATTGCCGCTTTCTTTTTGCGAACCAAAAAATAATTGCACGGTTCTTGCAAATGGTTTTAAAAACATTTTTATCATGAAAAGATTCTATAAAATTTCATCGCTGATGGCCGTTTTGGTTTTTTTTGCTTCTTGCATCAGTACCAAATCCACTTTAAAAAATGTAGACGATAACGCACCTTTACCGGTGCTGACCAAAAATAATACGTTTGTGCTGACGGAATATAGTAAAGATAAAAAATACGGTTACGACCCGGATTATCCGATTAATGTTTTTTTTAAAAATACCAAAGATGAAAATCTGAATGCCGAGCGATTCTTAAATGCTTTGGCCGGTCCGAACGGTGAAAAAATCACATTTACTAAAATTGAAAGTTGTTGTCCTTTTCCCTCTAAAAGAAGTGAAATGGGAGCAGGATTTTTAGACGTGTACGAATTGCATTGGGAAGGCCAAACAAGTCCCGTAAAATTGTATTTAAACATTTACGAACGAGGGTATTTATTAGTTCCTGTTGGCCTGAGTATCAAAAAATAAGTCCTAAAATTATCTGCTCAAAGTAAGTAAATTATTCATAACTTAGCGGTTTTTAAAAACCCATATTTTATGAATATTAATACCCTTCCACAAATCAAAAATACTGATAGTGGAAATTTCTTTGTACTTGCAGGTCCGTGTGCCATAGAAGGCGAAGAAATGGCCTTACAAATCGCCGAAAAATTAGTCACCATTACAGACAAACTAGCCATTCCTTATGTTTTTAAAGGCTCGTTTAAAAAAGCCAATCGATCCCGAATTGACAGTTTCTCCGGTATAGGAGATGAAAAAGCTTTAAAAATACTTCGAAAAGTTTCTGAAACATTTCACATTCCAACAGTAACCGACATCCACACCAATGAAGATGCCGACAGAGCCGCTCAATATGTAGATGTATTGCAAATTCCTGCCTTTTTGGTCAGACAAACCGATTTGGTTGTAGCTGCCGCCAAAACCGGAAAAACAGTTAACTTGAAAAAAGGACAGTTCATGAGTCCGGAAAGCATGAAACACGCGGTACAAAAAGTCTTAGATTGCCATAACGAAAACGTAATGGTAACCGATAGAGGGACCATGTTTGGCTACCAAGATATGATAGTGGATTTCAGAGGTATTCCAACCATGCAACAATATGCCACTACAGTTTTGGATGTTACGCATTCGCTTCAACAACCTAATCAAACCGCAGGAGTAACGGGAGGAAGACCGGATATGATAGAAACTATCGCCAAAGCCGGAATTGCTGTAGGAGTTGACGGGATTTTTATCGAAACCCATTTCGATCCTGCCAATGCTAAAAGCGATGGTGCCAACATGTTACATTTAGATTATTTTGAAAACTTGATGACGCGTTTGGTGGCTATCCGAAAAACCATTAACGCTTTCTAATTTAATTACCCAAAGCCTTGAAAAATTTATTTTTAATTTCATTACTGACTTTCTGTGCCTTATCGCAACCGGTATCAGCCCAAGACCAACAAGTCAACCCAAGTAAATATACCGCTCACAACAAAGGAAAAATGTACATTTTCTGGGGTGGAAATCGTGAAAGTTTCTCCAAATCCGATATACATTTTAAAGGAGAAAATTACAATTTTACCCTAAACGATGTTTCAGCCAATGATAAGCCTAAAGGGTGGCACATAGATTACTTTAATCCGGCAAGAATGACCATTCCTCAAACGAATTTGCGAATTGGCTATTTTATTTCCGATCACTATAACATTTCTATCGGTGTAGACCATATGAAATATGTGATGAACCAGAATCAAACCGTTACCATCAACGGAACCATCAATGAGGGCGGCACTTTTGACGGTACTTACAACAATACTCCCATCGTCCTTACCGAAGATTTCTTGACTTTCGAACACACCGATGGGTTAAATTACATCAATACTGAATTCAGTCGTGTTGACGATATTTCTAAATTATTCAAAATAAACAATACCGATGTTTTCCAAATCAACGTCACAGAAGGTGTTGGCGCCGGAATATTATATCCGAAAACAAATGCCATGCTGATGGGAAAAGAACGTCATGACGATTTTCACATAGCCGGTTATGGCGTTTCTGCCAAAGTAGGATTAAATTTTACTTTCTTCAAACACTTCTTTTTGCAGACTGAATTTAAAGGTGGTTACATCGATATGAATGACATCAGAACCACACACAGTAGTGCAGACCGGGCTTCCCAACATTTCTTCTTTTTACAAAGAATTGTTACCATAGGGGGCATTTTTAAACTCTGATTCCCCTACCCGCTATTACCACCGACCAAATACCACACATTATGAAAAAAATTACAATTTTAGTATTGACTTCTTTGATGTCAATTTGTGGCTACTCACAAATGGCTTTGGAAGGATTCGAATCAACAACAGGTCCGACTGCACTACCTTCTACGACCTGGACTTTAGGAACAGGTAACTGGGCCGTTTTTGACAACGGAGTAGGAACCGTTCAGCGATGGGGTATCAACTCTACCACAGTTACGCCTCCAACACCTCCGATTGTTTATCAAGGTACTAACGCGGCCTATGTAAATCGTGAAAACATCGGACAGAACAATACTTCCGAGGATTACTTGGCAACCCCATTGGTGACCATTCCAACGAATGGTCAACTTCGTTTTTACACCCGAAGTT
>JBEBBH010000186.1:0-4613 GCA_041158485.1 Bacteroidota bacterium
TACAAGAAAATTTATGTAGAGACACAAGGGTAAGAATCTATACCGGTAATTGTACTACAATGACTTGCGTTGTGGCAGATGACGACTCAGGTATTTTAGCTTGTAATTCAGGAAACACTAATGCCTATTTATCAAAAGCAACTTTTAATGCTGTTGCGGGTCAAACTTATTACATCGTTTGGGACAACCGTTATGAATCTACCGGATTTAATTTTCAGGTAAGTGAAATCCCGGCCGGATACAATCCATGTAATGCAGCCGTTGCAGTTAGCGCAGGAACTACTACTGTTGGTGCTATTGATCAGACCAATATTAACACCAGTTGTTCTACAGCAACTTTATCCAAATGGTATTCTTATACACCATCGGTTAATGCTAACGTGACTATTACCTCTGATTTAGCTGTTAACCTATGCAAGGATACTAACGTAAGTGTATATTCCGGAAACTGTACCTCAGGTTTAACTTGTGTTGGAAGTGATGACAATTCAGGTGTTTTAGCTTGTAATTTCGGAAATACCAATTCTTATTTATCAACTTATTCCTTTATTGCTTCTGCAGGCACTACCTATTATATTGTTTGGGACAATAAATGGAGTGCTAACGGATTTGATTTCCAAATCAATGAAACGCCAATCGTAATACCGGTTACTTATAACAACCAAACTGTTTCAACTATCAACAGTAGTTATAACATCTGTATCGTGGATATGAATGGTGATTATAAAGATGATATTGTTGGTGTTAATGGAAATAGCTTAAGAGTTCATTTCCAAGGAAACACTCCGGGTACATTCACAGTTACTGATTTCCCAATTACAGGAACCAGCGATATGCCTTCTTGGAGTATGGCTGCAGGAGATTACAATAAAGACGGATACAATGACCTACTATTAGGAAGCGGATCAGGATTAACATTTTGGAGATCTGCCAACAATGGTACTTCTTATACCAACATCAATCCTTCAGATTACATTTTCTGTCAAAGAACTAACTTTGTTGACATCAACAACGACGGCCATTTAGATGCTTTCTCTTGTCATGACATCGCTCCGAATGTTTACTATATGAACGATGGAAGTGCCAATATGAATTACTATCAATCCGGTACTTCAGGAGCTTATATGTTAGGTGTAACTGCCAGCGGTGGTAATTATGCTTCATTATGGACAGACATGGACAATGACGGTGATTTAGATATGTTTATTTCCAAATGTTCCGGACCTCCGTGTGAATTACACAGAAATGACGGTAATGGCGTTTTCACAGATATTTCTGCTCAAGCAGGAATTAATGTTACGCCTATTCAAACCTGGTCTTCAGCTATTGCTGATTTTGACAACGATGACGATATGGACGTAATCATCACGGCAAGTGCAGGAACTCATAAATTCTTCAGAAACAACAAAGACGCAAATACGGTTGCCTTTACTAATATCACAGCCGGTTCAGGTTGGGATACCAATACAGCAACGAACATTGACAATATCGCTTACGATTTTGACAACGATGGTAAAGTTGATGTTTTAGGCGGTGGTAACAAAATTATGTTCAACCAAGGAAATAATGTTTTTGCCCCTGTGGGTTACAACGCCATCAGTGTTGGTGCCGTTGGCGATTTGAATAACGACGGTTTCCTAGACATTCAAAATGGTTCCACTATTCGCTATGGTGTACCTAATGGCAACAATTGGTTAAAAGTGACTTTACAAGGTATTCAAAGCAACAGAAACGGAATTGGTGCTCGCGTTGAAATTTATGGCCCATGGGGCAAACAAATCAGAGATATCCGTAGTGGTGAAGGATTCCGTTATATGAGCTCCTTAAATGCTTACTTCGGTCTTGGTACTTCTACAGTAATCAACCAAGTAATTATCAAATGGCCATCCGGTATAGTTGATACTTACAACAACGTTACAGCCAACCAACCATTAAATGTAGTGGAAGGCGCTACTTTAGGAATTGATGCTTTTGAAAGTTCTGTATTTACAGTATATCCAAACCCTGTAAAAAACACCATCAACATTGCAATCAATACAGCCAACCCTGTTGAATTTGTTACAGCTCAAGTATATGACTTAAGCGGAAGAATGGTTCACCAAACACCGGTAAACAACCAAACGGTTACCGTTAACCACCTTGCTAAAGGGACTTACATCTTAATGTTAAGAGACAGTAACGGTAAAGATTACTCTCAGAAATTCATCAAAGAATAAATTTCTTTGAAATACAATAAAAAAAAAGTCCCGAATTTTATTCGGGACTTTTTTTATAAGACTACTTCTTCAAAAGCATTTAATTTATTGAGATGTAGTAAGGTATGATTGTCATCATGACTTCTGGAAAACATTGGAATAAACTTTGCACCATAGACCACTTCTTGGAAAAGATAAGACGTTCGTTTAACAACCGTTGTACTAAAACGATCGTCAAAAACCTTGACATAAACCATTATTTCTCCTTTGATGTTACCATAATCCTCTTTAGATAAATTATAAAAAGGACTGTTTTCGGTAATTGGATGCACCAAAGTCCAACTCAAAGTTAAGGCGTTAATCTTAGATAGCTCTAAGTCAAGATTATAAAACTTATTGACCTTTTTACCTTCTTCCTCAACAGTCAAACCCACTGTCATCTTTGCTTCAGCATCTGTTAGATGGGTATTCTTGAAAGGACTCATTCTAATCATTAAAGCAGTACCGGATTGGTAAGGCGCTATCAAAGCATTTTCAGAAAAACGCAAAAAAGCTTTTGGCATACTGAATCTACCATAAAACAAACCAGTAGCTATGGCAAAACTTAACAAGCCGAACAAAGCTTCAAAGGCAGCTACAAAACTTGTTAGGAAACCACTCGGACTAATATGACCATACCCAACAGTGGTATACGTTTGAATACTGAAAAAAAAGGCTTGACCAAATTGATCCATAGCATTTTCAGCATTAATACCTTTTAAATGCTCTACTCCTATCAAATAATATATAGTCGCGAAGCATAAATTGACTACGAAATAAAACAACAGGATAATAAGCATAAATTTCCATCTTGGGATATTCACCATAGTGTGAAACCAACTAATCCCATCAAAAAAGCCAATACCGGTTCTTTTGATGTTGGCATTGCCATTTTTAGTCAAAAAACGACCTCCGTAACTTCCCGGGTTGATACCAAAACCGGTATTACTGTCTGTTTTTGCTTTCGCATTAATTTTTTTTAAAAATGCCATTTAATTACAGTTGTTTTTCCATTACATAATCATCCATCACAAAACCGTTACCAATATCAATCACCTCTTCTTTAGCAATCTCAAAGCCGATTTTATGATAAAATTGAATAGCTGAATTGTATTTGTTAACGTTTAAAAACAAAACTTTATCACCATGAACTAAAGCTTTTTGTTCAATATAACCAACCAAAGCTTTGCCGGTTCCTTTTCCTTGTTGGGAAGATAAAATATAAATTTTATGGATTTTGGTTTTCCCGGACTCGTTGGCATTGTGTTCATAAGAAGCAAATCCAACGGCTTCATCATTAACATAAATCAGCACGAAATGATGCTGCTTTAGAGTAGATTGCTCTCGAAGCGCAGCCACACTATACATCATATCAAGCATGTATTCCAATTGCGTGGCCGTTAAAATTGTACCGTAGGTTTTAGGCCAAACTTCGAAAGCGATTGCTCTTACTGCTGTAAATTGGGAATCCGTATTGGAAACAATACTAAACATCTGCTATTTTTTGAAAGCGGATTCATATTGCGAAATCCAGTCTTGAACGGAGATTTTTCGAACCAATTCGGCAATCAAGTCATAGGGAATATCGTCCATTTTTTTGAAACGAACACAGCTTTTACCCATATCAAGCTTGTATTTACAACGCTTACCATACTCAGCCACAAACCAATCATACAAATTTTTATCAGCATAAACACCCATGTGGTAGAATGCTATAAAGTTTTTTTGCGAAGCCAATGCCATAAACGGAAGCGGATCTTTGGGATTACAATGATAGCCTTTGGGGTATATTGAATGTGGCACAGCATACCCCAACATCCCGTAACCCATACCTTCTTGAAAACCCTCAGGTAAATTATCAGTAATCGTTTTTCTGAGTTGCGCTATAACCTTTTTACGGTCTTCCGGCAATTCGGCTATATAGTCTGATGGTGTAAGTGCTTTTGATTGCATGGTTTTGTATTTAGTTTCTCAAAAATAGAAATTATTTTAATAGTTTTACGTATCCAATCACATTACTGTTGTATGTCCAAAAGCCCATTAAGAAAAGATAAAACCTGCCTAAACTGTAGGCATGTGGTAGAACACCGTTTTTGTCCGAATTGCGGTCAGGAAAATACGGATACCCGAAAAACATTTGTACAGTTATTTGTCCACTTTTTTGAAGATTTAACCCATTACGAAAATTCGTTTTGGAAAACCATTCGAAACTTAATCTTTAAACCTGCTTCTCTTACTAAAGAATACCTTTCCGGTAAGCGAATGTCCTATTTGGCACCTATCCGATTGTACATCTTTATCAGTTTTGTGACCTTCTTTCTTTTCTCAATCCTACCGGATAACTCTGGGGAAGAAGTGACTAATGTTAACGAACCCAAC
>JBEBBH010000187.1:0-3710 GCA_041158485.1 Bacteroidota bacterium
CAGTTAGACATGTCGGGTAAATTAATCACCGGTAAACTCGCCTTGCAATACGTTTTATCCAAACAAAATAGTGAAGTTCAAACTGATGTAACAGACAATTCTAACGCTACTAAAGTCAATCTCAACAACCGTATGGAAGCCCAAACGGTAATCAAAAAGGTAAATCCCGCAGTCGGAAAAGCAACATTAGCCGAAACCAAATGGCGATTGATGACCTTAAACGGCAAGATAGTCAATCAAAAAGGAAGTAAAGATTATTTTATCAAGTTGAATTCCAAAGACGGAAAGTTTGCGGCTTATGCCGGATGTAATAACATTGCCGGTAGTTATGTCATGCCGTCTGCTTTTGGCTTGTCGTTCTCCAACGCGGCTATGACGCGAATGGCTTGTCCGAACATGGAATTAGAAACGCGCTTTGCCAAAATACTAGAACAAACCGATCGCTACAGTTTGAAAGACAATATTCTGAAATTCCAAAAAGGAAAGACAACGGTTTTAGCTACCTTTGAGCCGATAAATTAATTTGGAATGCCAAGAATTCTAGCCATTGATTACGGTATGAAAAGAACCGGTATAGCGGTTACTGATGAATTGCAAATCATAGCCTCAGGCTTAACTACAATTCCGTCGGAAACAGCTATTGCGTTTTTAAAGGATTATTTTGCCAAAGAATCAGTGTCGAAAGTACTGATTGGTGAACCCAAACAGATGAACGGTCAACCTTCTGAAAGTACGCCGGTCATTGAAAAATTTGTAGCCGATTTTATCCTGGCGTTTCCCAACATGAAAGTGGAAAGAGTAGACGAGCGTTTTACCTCGAAAATGGCTTTTCAAACCATGATTGACAGTGGACTGTCTAAAAAGCAACGCCAAAACAAAGCATTGGTCGATGAAATTGCAGCCACGATTTTACTACAAGATTATCTCTCTCGAAAAATGATATAATTTTGTTACTTTTGCTGCTTTACATCAGAAAGCAGATTGTCGTTTTTATAATCTGAATTCCTTATTTCAAAATCCAAAATCAAATGATTATTCCCATTTACGGATACGGTGAGCCGGTTTTAAGACAAGTAGGCGCTGAAATTACGCCGGATTATCCCAACTTAAAAGAAATTATCGCGAATATGTACGACACCATGTACAATGCTTACGGTGTTGGACTGGCTGCGCCCCAAGTAGGTTTGGCCATCAGATTGTTCGTGATCGATACGGAACCATTTAGTGATAGCGATGATTTGTCGAAAGATGAACAAGAACTATTGAAAACTTTCAAGCGTACTTTTATCAATGCCAAAATGTTGAAAGAAGAAGGAGAAGAATGGGGTTTTAACGAAGGTTGTTTGAGTATTCCTGATGTGCGTGAAGATGTTTACCGAAACGAACGCATCACTCTAGAATATTTTGATGAAGATTTCAATAAGAAAACAGAAGTTTTTGATGGTTTAATTGCTCGCGTTATCCAACACGAATACGATCACATCGAAGGCGTCTTGTTTACCGATAAAATCTCAACCTTGAAAAAAACACTAATCAAGAAGAAGTTGCAAAACATCATGGAAGGCAAAGCCCGACCGGATTACAAGATGAAATTTGCCAATAAAAAAGGAAGATAATTGCAATAAAAACGGCAATTGAAATAAGCAATAACAATTTGAAAAAATTAACAATTGCAATTGAACTTTGCCATTGAACTTTGATATATTTGTGCCCAAATTAAAATAATACCATGAACGTAGAGAAAATTTTAGCTATTGCCGGTAAGCCGGGTTTATACGAATTGAAATTACAAACCCGTTCCGGATTTTTAGCGGAATCCCTTTTAGACGGAAAGAAAATTACTGTGGGAATGCGAAGCAATGTCAGCTTACTGTCGGAGATTTCGATGTACACTTACAGTGAAGAAAAACCGTTGGCTGAAATCATGAGAGCGATTGCTGTAAAAGAAAATGAAGGTCCGGCGCTTTCTCACAAAGAAGACAATGCTGCGCTAATTGCGTATTTCAAAGAAATTTTACCGGATTACGATGAAGACCGCGTGTATGCATCTGATATCAAAAAAGTATTGAACTGGTATAATATCCTTCAAGCCAAAGGTTTGGTTTCTAAAGAAGAACCAAAAGTTGCTAATGCAGAAGCCATCAAAGAAGAAGTGGTGAAAGAAGTGAAAGAAGAAGCCAAAGCTAAAAAGGCTCCGAAAAAAACGAAAAAAGAAGAATAGTTAATTACTTCTTCATAAATACAAATCCTATTGTTGTTGCTCAATGATAGGATTTTTTATTTTTACTCTATATAATATTAAATGTTAGATATCAGATATCTAATATCTAATATCCAAAATCTAATATCTAAAATCAAAATGAACACACGCCAACAACAACTCGACGCTTTCAACCGCTTATTAGACATTATGGACGATTTGCGTGAAAAATGTCCGTGGGACAAAAAGCAAACGCTCGAAAGTTTACGCCATCTGACCATTGAAGAAACCTATGAATTGGGTGATGCGATTTTGGATAACGACTTACCTGAAATCAAAAAAGAGCTTGGCGATTTGTTGTTGCATATTGTTTTTTATGCCAAAATAGGCAGCGAAACTAACCATTTCGATATTGCCGATGTCGCCAATAGTATTTGTGATAAATTAATCGATCGTCATCCGCATATTTACGGAGATGTAGTGGTCGCTAATGAAGAAGAAGTCAAGCAAAACTGGGAAAAACTTAAACTCAAAGAAGGCAAAAAATCGGTGTTAGAAGGCGTTCCTAAAAGTTTACCTGCTTTGGTTAAAGCCAGCCGAATTCAAGACAAAGTAAAAGGCGTAGGCTTTGATTGGGAAGAACCGCATCAGGTTTGGGACAAAGTGCAGGAAGAGTTAAACGAACTGCAAGTTGAGGTAAACAATGGCGATCAAGATAAAATTGAAAGTGAGTTTGGCGATGTGTTGTTCTCTATGATCAATTACGCCCGATTTCTTAAAGTCAACCCCGAAGACGCTTTGGAACGCACCAATAAAAAATTCATCAAACGATTCATGTATTTGGAAAGCAAAGCCGCCGAGTTAGGAAAACCTCTAGTGGATATGACTTTGTCCGAGATGGACGTTTTTTGGGAAGAGGCGAAGAAGTTGTAGATTTGATATAGCAGTTTTTTGACTTTTCGCTTATCCCTTTTCCCTTTCATCTATTTCACTATATTTGGAAAAACTAACCACTAAACCAACCTTATGTCAGAACAAAAAGAATTAAAACGCTCACTCGGGCTCATTGATGCCACCAGTATAGTTGCCGGTTCCATGATAGGATCCGGTATTTTTGTAGTAACCGTTTACATGGCGCGCGATCTAGGCTCCGCTGCCTGGATATTAATCACTTGGCTCATTACCGGTTTGCTGACCATGTCGGCTGCCTTAAGTTATGGTGAATTGGCCGGAATGATGCCAACTGCAGGCGGACAGTTCGTATACATCCAACGGGCTTACGGAAAGTTGGCTTCTTTTCTCTACGGCTGGACCGTTTTTACGGTGATTCAAACCGGAGTAATTGCAGCCGTAGCGGTGACTTTTGCGAATTATACCGCGGTATTTTTTCCGGTATTGCAAGAAGAAATTTTTAGAATAGGCGATAGTTTTGTCTTTAAAAATAGTCAGGTTTTAGCGATGGCAAGCGTGGTATTGCTCACGTATATCAATACCAAAGGTGTTAAAAACG
>JBEBBH010000188.1:0-6325 GCA_041158485.1 Bacteroidota bacterium
TGCTTGCATTATTTTGAGCTGTGGCACCGGTTATTCCACCGGAAGTTGTAGGTAATCCCCAAGAGAAAGTAGCTCCCGTCGGAACAATATTACCACTGCCGTTGCTAGGCAAAAAGTTGATAGTGTCACCACTACAAACATATTGGATTGCGTTATTTACATAAGCTTCAGGATTTACACTGATTACCAATTCAAAGGTGTTTCCGGGACAGGTTCCTACTAAGGGTGTAATAGTATATGTAGCGGTTTGAACACTATTGGTATTGTTAACTAATACATCACTAATTGCTGTTTGACCCGATTGTGCCGAACCACCTGTCATACCACCGGTAACAATAGGAGCAGGCCAAGAGTAAGTAGTACCTGTAGGGACTATATTGGCAGCAGAAGGGATACCGTTAACAGGAGAAAAAGAAAAACTTTCCCCGCTACAAACGGTCAATCCATTGTTTAAAATGCTTGGTGTTTCGTTTATGGAAACCGATGAATAGTTGGATACTATTGTCCCACAACTATTGGTGATGTGACAGTTGTATTTTGTTGAAGCATCTGCAACGCTTACATTATTCAATGTTAATGTGGCACTGTTACTTCCGCTAACCGTAGCGTTATCCGCTAATGGAGTAGTATCGTTGTACCATTGGTATGTTAAACTTCCACCGTTAGCGGCTACTGATATGATAACATCACTTTCGGCACAAACAGTTTGACTGGCAATAGGTTGCGAAATTAAACTCGGGTTTTCATTAATAATAACTTCTGAAAAATTACTGTTTACTGCAGAACATGGCGAAAGACCACTAACCATACAATAATAATCGTTTCCTGAATCACTAACGGTTGTTGCGCTTAAGGTCAACGTATTAGTATTGACTCCGGAGATTGATCCGCCGTCAGTTAAAGCAGTTGTGCCTTTAAACCATTGGTAAGTAAGTCCTGCGCCTGATGCATTAACAGCAATTGTCACATTGCTTCCGGTACAATAAGTTTGTGTAGTGACAGGCTGTGTGGTTATGGTAACGGCTTCATTAACTACAATGGCGGAAGTATTTGATGTAACTGATGGAGAACAATTACCGCTGATTACACAGTAATAATCGTTTGAGGCATCGGTTAGGTTTACCGGATTGATGGTAAGTGTTGCCGAATCTGTTCCGAAGAAATTACCGCCATTAGCTAAAGGCATAGCGCCTTTGTACCATTGATAGCTCAATCCCGCGCCGGTTGCGTTAACAGTGATGCTGGCCGAATTTCCTGAACAAACGGTTTGAGTTGCTGTAGGCTGCACCGTAATTTGAGGCGCTTCTTGAACACTAACAATCAAAGTGGTTTCAAAACAACCGGTTGCCGAGTCTGTGTAAGTAAATGTAACGTTGCCAGCACTCAATCCGGTAACATTACCGTTGTTGTCTACAGTGGCAATTAATGGTTGGTTGCTTGTCCAAGTACCGCCTGTTGAAGGATTCAGTTGAATTGTACTTCCAATACACACACTATTTGGGCCGCTCAAAACGGGTTTTGCTTGAACCGTTACGGTTGTGTTGGTGGTATTAGAACAGTTATTTCCGTCGGTAATACTATATGTTATTGTGGTTGTACCGCTAGTTAAACCGGTCACTTCTCCGGTAGTATCAATTGTGGCTACAGTTGGACTGGCACTGCTCCAAGTTCCTCCCGAAGTGGTGTTACTTAATGTTGTTGAAGTGTTTGGGCAAAGTGTTGTATTGCCTGTTATTGAATTAACAGTTGGCAGAGCATTAACCGTGAAACTTGTGGCGCTGTTTGCTGTTCCGTTTGGAGTGGTAACGCTAATGTTTCCGGAATTGGCACCGTTAGGTAAAACTGCAGTAATTTGTGTACTGCTGTTTACTGTAAATGTAGCTGCTGTTCCGTTAAAAGAAACATTAGTTGCTCCGGTAAAATTAGTACCTGTTATGATCACTGTTGAACCCGAATTAACACATGCGTTATTGGGTGAAAAATTAGTTATAGTTGGAGCGGGATTTGTATAATAGACCGTAATCTCTATATAATCTACAGAAGCAGTACGGTTGTTGCCTGACTCATTCGTTACTCTAAAGTACAATCCGAAATTAGTACCGTTAATATCGGCATCTGTCCAGGTAGTTCCCCACATATCTGTTGTCCCAGTCCCGTAATTTGCAGCTGTCATAGTCGTTGGCCAATCCGTAGTACTGGCGTAGTTGTTCCCCACAAGAGCTAAGCCCTTCATTAGCCTTACTACATTGTCATCAATACTATTGCCGCCACCATTAGAGCTGCTTTGTCTCATGATTGTCACTGTGATACCGGTAATAGTCGCTCCTGTAGGAATAGTAAAACCAAAGTCTCTTGCTCTGAGATATCTTGAAGTTTCATTTCCTGTCAATGCCGCTGTAGCATAATTGGTATCGTCTGCAGAGATATTTCCGGGGTTATTCCAAATTCTTCCGGTACTATTGTTTTCTCCTACGCCTGCAATTCGGGTTTGACTTTGCGATAGGGCACTAATGGTGCTTAGCATTAAACATAATACTAGAAAGAGAAAATTTAGTGTAGCTTGTTTAGTCGTATTAAAATTTTTCATGGGGACGGTTATTTTAATTCTGATACAAAGCTATTTTCAATACTATGAGGGGCAAAAAAATTCGGGTAAATTACTTATAAATTCGATTAAATACCTTTTTTGATAAGTTCGGCAGAGATTCTTTTTAAAAATATAAGTAATTGAAAAATAGCGAGTTACGATAAAAAGTGTTGTTCACCGATTTGTTTTACACTTTATAGATTTTTTTTGGGCTCTACAGAAAAAAATAGAAAGGAAATTTTCATAAAATGATTACATTTGAAAATCAATTTTTTGCCGATGAAATCTCATTTGGTTATACTAATCTTAAGCTTTCTCTTTTCAAACAATACAGGTGATTTTGAAAAGGCCGAATTGTTATTCAAGCAAGCTAAGTATGAGCAAGCCAAATTGGCTTTTGAAAATTATTTGAAAGATAATGCCAATCATCTCAAAACCTTGGAGTATTTGGGCGATATTGAAGGCATCTATAAATCTTGGGACAAAGCCATGTTTTATTATGGCAAGCTAATCAAACTAAAACCCGGTGAAGCCGATTACCATTATAAGTATGGCGGATGTTTGGGGATGAAAGCCAAAGAATCCAACAAGTTCAAAGCATTAGGGATGATTGATGATGTAAAAGCTTCCTTCGAGAAAGCCATTGCCCTCGATCCAAATCATATTGAAGCCCGCTGGGCATTAATCGAATTGTATTTGCAACTCCCCGGGATAGTGGGCGGCAGCGAAAAAAAGGCGCAAAGATATGCCACCGAGTTACTCAAAATTTCACCGGTTGACGGTTATTTGGCCCAAGGAAGAATAGCAGAATATTTTGATCGAAATAAGGATGCAGAAAAATATTATTTAAAGGCCATAGCGGTTGGCGGTTCTAAAACCACGTATCAAAAATTAGCCAATTTGTACAAAAACAAAATGAAACAACCCGAAAAGGCTAAAGCACTCTTAGAAACATACAAAGAAAAAAAATAAGTCATATCTCATGCGAACACATTTTATAGCCATAGGCGGCGCTGCCATGCACAATCTTGCCTTGGCCTTACACGAAAAAGGATACCAAGTAACCGGAAGCGACGATGCCATATTTGAACCGTCCAAATCTCGTTTGGACAAAAAAGGCTTGCTTCCCCAAGAAATGGGTTGGTTTCCCGAAAAAATCACAGCCGATATTGAAGCCGTTATCCTTGGAATGCACGCCAAAGCCGATAATCCGGAATTGCTTAAAGCACAAGCATTAGGCCTGAAAATTTATTCGTATCCCGAATTTTTATACGAACAATCTAAAAATAAAACCCGAGTAGTCATAGGCGGTTCACACGGAAAAACGACCATTACTTCCATGATTTTACACGTAATGCATTACCATAATATAGAGGTAGATTATATGGTTGGTGCCCAATTAGAAGGCTTTGACACTATGGTTCATCTTACGCATGAGAATGATTTTATCGTATTAGAAGGCGATGAATACTTATCGTCGCCCATAGACAGAAGACCAAAGTTTCATTTGTACCAACCTAACATCGCTTTATTGTCCGGCATTGCTTGGGATCATATCAATGTGTTTCCAACCTTTGATAATTATGTAGCGCAATTTGAAATTTTTGTCAACCAAATCACCAAAGGCGGAATTTTGGTTTATAATGAAGAAGACGCTACAGTAAAAAAAGTTGCCGAAGAATCTACCAATACAATTCGTCGAATTCCATATCAAACGCCGAGCTATACTGTTAAAGATGGTATAACTTTGTTAGATACTACCGAAGGTCCGATGCCGATTGAAGTCTTTGGCGCACACAACCTAAATAACTTAGCAGGAGCCAAGTGGATTTGCCAAAATATGGGCGTAGATGAAGCCGATTTCTACGAAGCTATTGCCAGTTTTAAAGGTGCGAGTAAACGATTAGAAAAAATTGCAGAAGGAAAAGGTAAAGTAGCCTATAAAGATTTCGCGCATTCGCCAAGCAAAGTTGCAGCTACAACGAAAGCAGTAAAAGCACAATATCCGGATCGAAAATTGGTGGCTTGCCTCGAGTTGCACACTTACAGCAGTTTGAATGCCGAATTCCTCAAAGAATACGAAGGCGCTTTAAATGCAGCCGATGTGGCCGTGGTTTTCTATTCGCCTGATGCTGTCAAAATCAAGCAGCTGGAAGAAGTGACTTATGAGCAAATTGCCCAGTCGTTCAAGCGAAATGATTTGATTATTTACACCAATCCTGTTGAGTTTAAAGACTTTTTATTCTCTTACGATTTAAATAATACCGCTTTATTGTTAATGAGTTCCGGCAATTACGGCGGGTTGAATTTTGATGAGGTGAAGAAGTTGATTCTTTAATTTGAAAATTTGAAGATTTGAAAATTTGAAAATGAATCTTCAAATCAATTAATTTTCAAATTATTTCCGGTATTTAAAATGCCCGACAATTTCATAGCGAAACAAACAATCCTCCAATACTTGTCCGTTGCCCACATTATGCACGATCATCGGATGACCATCGGAGGATTTTTTGTGGGTTATTATCCCGATGTGAGGTAATTTTCCGTTAATCATCCAAGTTACGATTTCCCCGGTTTTATAATCGCTCGGGTTTTGCGTTACCGCTAATTTTTGACCTTTTCGGGTAAAGAAAACTTCTAAATTAGGCACTCTTCTGTGATCAATATTGGTGTCGGGTTTTTTCAAACCCCATTTTTTCAGATTAGGATATTTTGAAAAGTTGGCTTTCAAATCTTCATGGACTTCTTTTTGCAAATCGATACCCAACTTACGATAGGTTCGAATCACCACATCGGTACAAACGCCTGTTTTAGCCGGAACATCTCCGTTGGGATATTTTATCGCAACATAATTTGGAGTATACACAATTTCATCATCAATGATGGAAAGCGCCGCTTCGGAAAGTCGGTTTTCAAAAGTGTTTTCAAGCAATGGTTCAATGTTATTTTGCTCAATCTCTTTTTGACTACAAGTTAAAAATGTAAGTAAAGTTAGCGAAAAATAAAAAGTTTTCATACTTTTAAGGTTTCAAGAACTAACGATAATTCTCTCTTTTTAGTATAAGCCATGGAACAAAACTTTTCTATAAAGCATTGGTCTGAAGACGATAAACCTCGCGAAAAATTGATACTTAAAGGAAAATCGGTTTTAAGTGACGCCGAATTAATCGCCATTCTAATCGGTTCCGGTAGTCGGAATGAAAGTGCAGTTTCCCTAAGCAAACGAATACTGCTTAGCGTTAACAATAACCTAAATGCGCTCGGTAAATTATCGCTCAAGCAACTTATGGAATTCAAAGGCATAGGCGAGGCCAAAGCAGTCACTATAGCCGCAGCTTTAGAAATAGGTAGAAGGAGAAGGACAGCAGAGATGCCCGACTTCTTCAAAATTACTTCTTCCAAAGCGGTTTTCGAAATCATGCAACCTATCATAGGCGATTTGTTGCACGAAGAATTTTGGGTGTTGTATCTCAACAATGCCAACAAAGTGATTCACAAAGCCCAACTTTCCAAAGGCGGTATCACCGGAACAATTGTAGATGTTCGCCTAATTTTTAAATTGGCCTTGGAACACAATGCAACAGCTATCATTTTAAGCCACAATCATCCTTCAGGAAAACTTGTGGCGAGTGATGCCGACAGAGAAATCACTAAAAAGCTTACCTTTGCCGGCGAGCAGTTGGATATCAAAGTGCTCGACCATATTATCATTACTGAAAAAGGTTATTTGAGCTTTCA
>JBEBBH010000189.1:0-10001 GCA_041158485.1 Bacteroidota bacterium
TTGTTGGAACGCTTTATCACCTAAACGCGGTACTTTTTTGAGCTGTTTTCGGTCTTCGAACGGACCATTTTCAGAGCGAAACGCCACGATATTTTCGGCCATTTTTTCGCCAATGCCCGACACATAACTCAGTAGCGATTTACTGGCGGTATTGATGTTGATGCCGACTGAATTCACGCAACGAACGACAACTGTGTCGAGTTCTTCTTTGAGTTTGGTTTGGTCTACATCGTGTTGGTATTGGCCTACGCCTATCGATTTAGGATCGATTTTCACCAGCTCGGCCAACGGATCGGAAAGACGTCTGCCTATGGAAACCGAACCACGAACGGTAACGTCGAAATTTGGAAATTCGTCTCGGGCAATTTTACTGGCGGAATATACTGACGCGCCGGCTTCGGAAACCACAAAAACCTGAACCGGCTTATCAAAAGCAATTTTTTTGATAAAGAATTCGGTTTCGCGACTGGCGGTTCCGTTCCCGATAGAAATGGCTTCAATGTTATACGCGTTGACCATCGATTTGATTTTTTTCATCGCCATAGCCGTTTCATTTTGCGGCTGATGCGGATAGATGGTTTCGTTGTAGAGCAAGTCGCCTTTTTCGTCCAAACAAACCACTTTACAACCACTTCGGTAACCCGGATCGATGGCTAAAATTCGCTTTTCGCCTAATGGCGGAGCGAGTAACAGTTGGCCTAAATTGCCGGCAAACACTTCTATCGCTTTGCTGTCGGCTTTGGCTTTGGCTTCTTGTAACGTTTCGTTGGAAATGGCCGGTTCCAGTAACCGTTTAAAACTGTCTTTGATGGCCAAACGAAGTTGATCTGCAGTTTCTCTATTATTTTTTATAGTGTTATTTTCGATGAATTCGATGGCTTCTTCGTTGGCGTCTAAACCTACGTTAAGTTTGACAAAACCTTCAGCTTCGGCACGCAACATGGCTAATAAACGATGTGAGGGCGCTTTAGCAATCGGTTCTGCCCAATCGAAATATTGGGCAAATTTTTGGGCCGCTTCGTCGTCTTTTTTGGTTTTGACCACTTTGGTTTCGACTACTGCTTTTCTTTGGAACATGCGGCGGAGGTTCTTTCTGATGTAGCTGTTTTCATTGATCCATTCCGCTACAATGTCACGCGCACCTTGTAACGCTTCGTCTTCGTTAGGTACTTTGGCGTTCAAATATTTAGAAGCGATGAACTCAATATCATCCGAATTTTGCGCCATGATGATTTTAGCCAATGGTTCCAATCCGTTTTCACGCGCAACATCGGCACGGGTTTTTTTCTTCTTTTTATACGGCAAATACCAATCTTCTATTTCCTGTAAATCGAAGCTGTTTTCAATCTTAGCTTTTAAATCCGAAGTCAATTGACCTTGCTCTTCAATTGATTTTAGGATACTTTCTTTGCGTTTGTTGATATCGTCAAACTGTTTGGATAATTTGGCAATTTGCTCGATTACGGTTTCATCTAAATTCCCGGTTTGGTCTTTTCGATAACGCGAAATAAAAGGAATGGTACAATCCTCAGAAAGTAATTTTAACGTGGCTTCAATACTTTTTGGTGATGCCGAAATGTGGTTTTGAATGAATTGTATGGTGGTCATTTATTAAAAATGTCTGCTTTTGTATTATGAAATAAGCTCTGTGGAGTTCTTAATCCTGCACTATAAAGTCTTTAGGATCTTCTTTTTTAAATTCGGGCTGAATGTTGATGTGGTTGATGTTGAATTGGTGAAAGAGCACTTGTTCTACTTCGTGTAACAGTTCGTTGAATTCGCTCATTCGGATATCTTCCGAACAATCCAAATGCGCTTCGAGATGTAATTCTTCGTCGTTAAGATGCCAGACATGAATATGATGTAATTTTTTAACACCGGGAATTTTATGCACTTCGCGAACCAATTCTTTGATATCGATAAAATCCGGTGTAAACAACATGAGCATTTTGGTTGATTCGACCAGCAGTTTCAAGCCTACTACGATTAAATAAACAGCAATGATAATAGTCATCAAACTATCTACCCAAAACCAACCGTAGAACTTCATTAACAATCCGCCAACCAACACAGCCACGGAAGCCATCATATCAGTAAGCAGATGCAAATAAGCCGATTTCATATTAAGGTTGTGCTCGGCATCTTTGCGTAAAAAAATCACCGAAAGACCATTCACAATAATTCCTAATAAAGCCAACCAAATCACTAAACCGGATTCAATGGGATGTGGATTAAAAAATCGTTCAACCGCACCGTAAATCAAAATTATAGCCACTATAACTAAGGTGGATGCATTGACAAAAGCGGCAATTAATTCAGCTCTTTTAAAACCAAAAGTATTGTTGATAGACGCTTTTCTTCGGGATAATTTATGGGCGATAAAACTAAAAACCAACGAGAGCACATCGGAGAAATTATGCAAAGCATCAGAGATGAGTGCTAAACTTCCTGAAATGATTCCGCCCACAATTTGCGCGATGGTTATCAACAGGTTTAACAGGATGGAAATGATTAAATTTTTTCCTTTTACTTCGTGTTTGTGAATGTGTACTTCGCTCATTTTAAGTAATGGTGTGGGCGTAAATTTTAAATCCTAACTGCAAATAAGCGTAACCTACAGGAAGGTTGAGCGACATTATGAACAGTGTAGTTAAAATTGATTTTTTATCTTTTTTGTTTTTCAGTAAAAGCCTGATTAAGGAAACCGAAACTGCAGTATTCAAGAGAAAAAAAGAAATGATGAAAAACAAACTAACAAAAATCATTCCGCTGAAAGCAGTATAATAATAGAGTGCCACAATCAAACTTCCGGTGACAAAAGTGGCTAAAGCCGTTTTCCGACCAAAATTGTTGTACTCTATTAAGGTTTTCGGATACATAAAGGTTACTGACAAGCGATTTTATTGACCCTGTTAGCGTGTCTTCCGCCTTCGAAATCGGTGTTTAAAAAGGTGTCCACCATCTCAACCGCTTGTTGAATAGAAGTGTAACGCGCCGGAATACTGATAATATTAGCATCATTGTGTTGACGAGCCAAAGCAGCAATTTCTTTAGTCCAACACAAAGCTGAGCGAATACCTTGGTGTTTGTTAACCGTCATATTTATCCCATTTCCTGAACCGCAAATTACGATACCGAAATCGGCTTTACCCGTTTCAACATCTTGGGCTACTGGATGACCAAAATCGGGATAATCCACACTATCAAAAGTGTCAGTTCCGTGGTTTACTACTTGGTGGCCATTTTGCGTTAAAAAAGCAACTATGGCTTTTTTATAATCCGGTCCGGCGTGATCGTTTCCGATGGAGATTTTCATAAAATATGTAATGTTATAGGTTGCACAAATTTACAGAAACTAATGATTGGATATTTACTTAATTGTAACTAATTGATTCTTAAAAAGTAAGCAAATCAGCATTTTAAGATAATTGTATAACTAATTGAAAATCATTAGATAAATTTCAATATAAATGTTAAAATTATACGATGTTAATAGCATTTTGCAAATCCTTGATAATCAGTTAACTTTAAATTAACACCAATTGTTAACAACTTTGGATAGAAAATCAGAAGTTTTTGGCGCTTGTATTTCTTTTTTTTCTAATCCAAAATTGGATTGAGAAAATCAAATTTAGTTTTGGCTTTTTATAGAAAAATTATGAGCACAAAAAAGTGGGTTTTCAACAATTATCAACAACTAAACTTATTAAAAAAAGTTGTGTTTATTCGACTGTTAACAACTGTTAATAAAAACTAAATTTTAATTCATTTTAAGGCTTTTAGATTATAAAGTTGTTGTTAATTTCTCTGTATAAATCGGTATAACTTTTTTAAAAAATAAAATGACTAAAAGTTATGCGTGAAATTAACAAGCTATAATAACCATCATAAATTTTAAAATTTAAAAAAAGATTTTTTCTTGTTTTTAGTAGTTGTTGAAAACTTTGGCTTTTCAAACAATGGATAAAGGATTATTTAAGTCGTTTAAAATTTGTTTTACCCTATCGGTATCGTTAGGATGTACTTTTAACTGAATACCGCCATAAGCCAAACTTGCTAAAGGATCAATAGCGATTAGGTTTTCGTTGTGGAATAAATGCGGAATGCCTTCGCGTTCTAAAATCGTTCTTAACACAGTGATTTCATGAGCGAAATTGAAAGTTGCTATGGTTATGAATTCAGTCATTTTTATGTATTTTGCTAAAGGTAGTGAATGTTAGATTTATATTAAAACTCGTAACTTATAACTCATAAGTAGTAACTATTTCGTAATTTTCAACATTAATTAGAAATGATACAATGAGTAAGAAACCTAAAAAGTTCGGAAAGAACACTAAAACATTTTCCGAAAAGATTTTTAAAATACTGTCTAAAAATCCAAATAAACCTTTCAATTACAAACAAATAGCAGCGATACTGGAACTCGACGATACCAAAAGTCGGAATGAAATTATCAAAGATTTAAAAGTTCTTGCCGCTCAAAAACTGATTATCGAGTCGGAACCCGGAAAGTATTTGGTGAAAGCCACCAGTCAAAAGTACTACGAAGGAACCATTGATATGACCAGTAGAAAAGCCGGTTATTTTGTTTGTGATGAACTGGAGCACGATGTTTTTGTGCCGTTTGTAAATCTAAATCATGCCTTGGATGGTGACAAAGTAAAAGCCTATGTCTACGACCGAAGAAGTTCAAGAAAGCCCGAAGCAGAAGTTTTAGAAATTATAGAAAGACATAAAGAAGAATTTGTTGGCGTAATTGATATTCAAAAGAATTTTGGCTTTGTGACTACTGCCAATGCTAAAATGTACACCGATATTTTTATTCCTAAAAACAAATTAGGCGATGCCGAACACGGTGATGTTGTATTGGTAAAACTTGAAGATTGGCCGGTTAAAGCCGATTCGCCTTTTGGTTCAGTGATTAAAGTACTGGGAAAACCGGGCGAACACAATACCGAAATCCACGCGATTTTAGCCGAATATGGTTTACCATACGATTTTCCGATAGAAGTTGAAGCTTTTGCTAATAAAATAGATATTTCAATCACGCCGGAAGAAATCGCTAAACGACGTGATATGCGTAAAGTACTAACCTTTACCATCGACCCGAAAGATGCGAAAGATTTTGATGATGCTTTGTCGTTTCAAGTCTTAGAAAACGGTAATTACGAAATTGGTGTACACATTGCCGATGTATCGCATTACGTGAAAGAAGGTACTATTTTAGATGACGAAGCGTATAATCGAGCAACATCTGTGTATTTGGTTGATCGCGTCGTTCCGATGTTGCCTGAAGTGTTGTCAAATTTCGCTTGTTCGTTACGCCCAAATGAAGAAAAATATACGTTTTCAGCGGTATTCGAATTAACACCGAAGGCTGAAGTAGTCAACCAATGGTTTGGAAGGACCGTGATTTATTCGGATCAGCGTTTTGCTTATGAAGAAGCACAGCATATCATTGAAACCAAAACTGACATTATTCCGGCAGAGATTTCTTTGACGGGAAAAGAATATAAAGTTCCGGCTGAAATTGTAGCAGCAACTTTAAAACAAGATGAATTGGCTAAAATTCTTAGAAGAAAACGAATGGCAGCCGGAGCAATTTCGTTTGATAAAGTGGAAGTAAAATTCAACTTAAATGAAGCAGCTGAGCCTGTTGGTGTATTCTTTAAAGTGTCGAAAGATGCCAATCATTTGATTGAAGAATTCATGTTGTTGGCCAACAGAAAAGTAGCAGAATTTATAGGTAAACAAAAGAAAACCTTTGTGTACCGAATTCACGATGAACCAAATGAAGACAAATTAATGAATTTACAAACGGTGATTTCTAAATTCGGTTATACGATTAACATGAAATCGAAGCAAGATATTTCGAAATCATTGAATAATTTATTGAACGAAGTCAACGGTAAAAAAGAACAAAATTTAGTGGATACGCTGACCATTCGAAGTATGAGTAAAGCAGTGTATTCTACTGAAAATATCGGTCATTACGGATTAGCATTCGATTTCTACAGTCATTTTACTTCCCCTATTCGTCGTTATCCTGATGTAATGGCACACCGATTGTTGCAACATTATTTAGATGGCGGCAAAAGCGTAAATCAAGAAGATTACGAAGCTAAATGTGCACATTCCAGTGATATGGAAGCGTTAGCAGCTCAAGCCGAAAGAGATTCGGTGAAATACATGCAGGTGAAATACATGCAAGACCATAAAGACCAAGAGTTTTTAGGTGTAATTTCCGGTGTAACCGAATGGGGAATTTATGTTGAAATTATAGAAAATAAATGTGAAGGAATGGTCCGTATCCGAGAGATTAAAGAAGATTATTATGTGTTTGATGAAAAACAATATGCTTTAGTAGGTCAAGTTTCAAAAGCATTGTTACAGCTTGGAGACGAAGTGTATGTGAAGGTTAAAAATGCCGATTTAGTGAAGAAACAATTGGATTTTCATTTTATAAGAAGAAACGAATAGTATGAAAAATGTAGTGTATAGTGCATTGTTATTCAGTGCTGTAACTTTTGGACAAGTTGAAAAAAATGTTGGTGATTTTGATAAAGTTACCGCTTTCGATCAGATTGATGTTTTCTTGGTAAAAAGCAGCGAAAACAAAGTCATCATTGATGGTAAAGAAGCCGATGAAGTTGAATTGGTTAACAAAAATGGTGAACTTAAAATCAGAATGTCGCTGACGAAATTATTAGGCGGCGATCACATTTCAGTAACGGTTTACTTCAAAAATATTACTGCTGTTGAAGCCAATGAAGGTTCCAGAATAGCCTGTGGCGATCTTATAAAAACACTGACTTTTGATGTAAATGCCAAAGAAGGTTCTGAGGTTAAAGTTAAGCTTGAAACCCAAAAATTTTCAGCCAGAATTGCCAATGGCTCTAAAGTTATCATTGAAGGAAATGCTGATAATCAGGATATTTTAGTGAATTCAGGCGGTATTTTTGAAGCACAACAGTTCAAAACAAAGCAAACTACTATTACTGCCAATGCCGGAGGCGAAGCGGATATTTTTGCTACAGATATAGTTGAAGCTAAAGTCAGAGCCGGTGGAGATATTATCATATACGGCAAACCGAAACAAATCAATCAAAAAGTCATTGCCGGCGGAACGGTTCGAGAAGCGAAGTAGTATTTTTTTTAAATTTTTCAAATTTAATGCTAACTTGCAGTGTCAAAATTCAAACCATGATTTTTTTAAACGATATTTTATCCGCCATCCCGCTAGGTTTTTTCCTGAGTTTTATGATTGGCCCGGTATTTTTTGTACTCCTGGAAACCAGTGTAGTCAAAGGATTCAGAGCGGCTGTCATGTTTGATTTAGGCGTAGTTTTAGCGGATATTATATTTATTCTGATTGCTTTTTTCAGTAGTTATCGTTTGATTCAAAGCATCAAAGATGATCCGGCTTTGTTTATTTTCGGTGGATTGGTAATGCTTACTTATGGGATAATTTCTTTTATCAAAAACAAGAAAGAATCCAAGAAAAACATCGATGAAATTGATCCTAAAGAATTAGCAAAAACCAATTACTTTTCTCTTTTTATTAAAGGCTTTTTCCTAAACTTTATTAACATTGGTGTCCTTGGTTTTTGGTTGGCTATCTTAATTACCATTGGTCCGCAATTGGAATTAAAACCGACACGAATGATTACTTTTTTCGCAACATTAATCATCGTTTATTTTATCACCGATTTATTTAAAATTATATTAGCCAAACAGTTACGAAGCCAACTCAATCCTAAAAACATCCTTTTGATCAAGAAGATTATTAGTATTGCTTTAATCATTTGTGGTGTCGTTTTACTGTCACAGGCTTGGTTTCCAAAAGAGCAAAAAATAGTGAATTCTGCTATTGAAAAGTTAGAAGAACAAGAATAAATATTGATCAAAATAAAAAACCTCAGATTTTATTCTGAGGTTTTTTTATGCTTTTATCTTCCGTATTCGAAGACAAACTTTAATTAATTTTTCTTAAAAATTAACCATAAAAAAACCTCCAAGTTTCCTTAGCTAATTGCGATGCTATTGTGCTTTAAGATTTAGAGTCATCATCCGGATTCGAACACAGCCTTTAATTAATTTTTCTTAAAAATTAGCTATAAAAAAACCTCCAAGTTTCCTTTAAAATTTAGAGTCATCGTCCGGATTCGAACATAGACTTTAATTAATTTTTTCTAAAAATTAACCATAAAAAAAGCTCTCAAAAAGAGAGCTTAATTAGAGGCATCGTCCGGATTCGAACCGGAGTATACGGTTTTGCAGACCGGTGCCTAGCCGCTCGGCCACGATGCCAGTTGGACGGCAAATATAGTAAAAAGTTTTAATTTTAGATTGTTGATTAACGATTTTTGATTTATGATTTCATTCTGCATTCAGCAATCTCAAATCTGTAATCTTAAATCTAACTTCTGTATTCTTCTAATTCAATAGTAACTGCTTCAACATCACCACCAATAGGAGGATTGAGTTTAGAAACTGCTAATACAATTCGGGAAACGGCCGGAATTTCTTTAAAAATTCTCGTTACGATTCGTTGGGCTACATGTTCTAATAATTTAGAACGAATAGCCATTTCTTCCACAACAATTTTGTTTAATAAGACATAATCTACCGTGTCTTTCAAGTCATCACTCATTGAAGATTTTCGTAAATCCGTTTTTATTTCCAAATCCACTCGGTAATCCGAACCTATTCTAGCTTCTTCTTCCAAACAACCGTGAAACGAAAAAGTCCTGATATTTTGTAATTTAATTGTCCCCATTTTTTGATTTACTTGCCAATTTTCAAATTTTCAAATTTTCAAATTGACTAATTAAACATATCTTTGCTAAAATTACAAAAATAATGGCAACAGAAGAGAAGTCACTTAATTTCCTGGAACAAATTATCGAAGAAGATTTGAAAAATGGTTTGTCTCAAGACAAATTGCGTTTTCGTTTTCCACCGGAACCAAACGGTTATTTACACGTGGGTCATGCTAGTGCGATTTGTTTAAACTTTGGTTTAGGAATTGATTATCAGGCGCCTGTCAATTTGCGTTTTGATGATACCAATCCGGCTAAAGAAGAGCAGGAATACGTGGATGCTATTAAAAAAGATATCGAATGGTTGGGTTATCAATGGGCTAACGAATGTTATGCTTCTGATTATTTCCAACAATTATACGATTGGGCTGTCGAATTTATTAAGAAAGGAAAGGCCTATGTAGATAGCCAAACCTCTGAGGAAATGGCCAAACAAAAAGGAACTCCAACACAAGTTGGTACCAATTCTCCTTACCGAGATCGTTCGGTGGAAGAGAATTTAGACCTTTTTGAACGCATGAAAAACGGTGAATTTGAAGAAGGAACCCATATTTTACGCGCTAAAATCGATATGGCTTCGCCTAATATGCTGATGCGTGATCCGATTATGTATCGTATCTTAAAAAAACACCATCACCGCACCGGAAATGATTGGTGTATTTATCCAATGTACGATTGGGCACATGGCGAAAGTGATTATTTAGAACAGATTTCTCACTCGTTTTGTACGCTTGAATTTTTACCACACCGCGAGTTGTATGACTGGTTTTTAGACCAAGTTTATGATGAGACTAAAGTACGTCCGAAGCAAAGAGAATTCGCCAGAAGAAATTTATCCCACACGGTGGTTTCTAAACGAAAGCTATTGCAATTGGTTGAAGAAAAGCATGTTAGTGGTTGGGATGATCCGCGAATGAGTACTATTTCCGGTATGCGTCGTCGCGGTTATCCGCCTATGGCTATCCGCAATTTTGCTAAAACCATCGGAATTGCCAAGCGTACCAATTTGATAGATGTTTCCTTATTAGAATTCTGTGTTCGCGAAGAATTGAATAAAACTGCGCCTCGTGTCATGGCGGTTTTGAATCCGGTGAAATTGGTCATTACCAATTATCCCGAAGGTCAAGAAGAATGGTTAGAAGCCGAGAATAATCCGGAAGAAGAAGTAATGACCTATAG
>JBEBBH010000190.1:0-3518 GCA_041158485.1 Bacteroidota bacterium
GTACACGAAGCCGGTCACGCCACTGTAAGTTGGATGCTTGAACATGCCGCACCATTGGTAAAAGTAACTATTGTTCCTCGCGGACAAAGTTTAGGAGCCGCTTGGTATTTACCGGAAGAGCGTTTGATTGTTCGTCCCGAGCAGATGTTAGACGAAATGTGTGCTACCATGGGCGGACGTGCAGCTGAAAAAGTAATGTTTGACAAAATTTCTACCGGCGCTTTAAGCGATTTAGAAAAAGTGACCAAACAGGCTCGTGCTATGGTTACCATTTACGGATTGAACGATAAACTAGGCAACATCACTTATTACGATTCTACCGGTCAAAGCGAATACAATTTCTCTAAACCATACTCCGAAGAAACAGCCTTGGTTATCGATCAGGAAATTTCAGCCTTGATAGAAAATGAGTACCAAAGAGCCATTAAAATTCTTCAAGACAACAAGGAAAAATTAGAGCAATTGGCCAACATATTAATCGAGAAGGAAGTCATTTTTAAAGACGATTTAGAAGCCATTTTCGGCAAACGCCCTTTCGGTGACTCAACCGAGGAAACTGTAGCTGAAACTGTAAGCGAATAAGTCCGATTCTTTTTTAACATTTTTTTAAAATCTTAATTCAAAACATACTTTTGAATTAAGATTTTTTTATCTTTGAAGGATTTCAAATACCAAACCCGATTATAAACAATCAGCATGAGTCTTTTCAGAAAAATTTTTGGCACAGGAAACGATGCCTCTGACGAAGAAAGTCAAAGCGAATTCAACAATGCGCCATCCAGCTTTTCTCTACTGCCTGTAGACGAGAAGTTTACTTATAACTTTAAGAAAAACGGCGGAAAGTTTTTGTATTGTGAAAACCTCAATGAAGTCAAAGACCAATTCTTAAATATTTTAGAAGAAAACGATTGGTTTGAGTGCGAAGCCCTTTGCTACGAACCAAAATTGTTCAGTATGTTAGACGAAAACAAACTGAACTACGACAAACCTACGAATCCGAAATTTTTATTTGCCAGTTGCGAAAACCTCATAGCTGATGAAGGTTCTGTCTTGTTTTCCTCCAACCAAATCAAACAAAATAAACCCAACGACTTACCAATCAACATCATCATTTTAGCCACTACCAGCCAGATTTTAGAATCTAAAAGCGACGGTTTGAGAGTGATTAAAAAGAAATACGATAAAGATTATCCTACCAACATCACTACCATCAAATATTTCGAAAAAGCTAAAGACGAAGACTTCCTCCAATACGGAAGCACAGCCAAGAATTTATACCTCTTGCTTTTAGAAGATTTATAAAATGACAACTACCGTAACAAGAGCTTTATCCGGAGCAGTTTATGTACTGTTGCTGGTTGGTGCCACGCTTTATTCACCTCACAGTTTTTTGTTGCTGTTTGGTCTTTTGTTGTTGTTTTCCGTGGGAGAATTTTGTAAACTGGTTGGCTTAAAACCCATTTTGCCTCTAATTTTGGCGACATTAGGCTACATCATTTTCAACTTAGACAATACCGTAAAAACAAACGAAATTTTGCTTTTGATAGCCGCTTTATTGGTTTCAATTCGCTCGTTAGTTTTCTTATTTGAAAAGAAAAACCGTTTTTTAGACCAGCAGGCCAAATATGTATTCTTAATCGGGTATTTGATTATCCCAATCATCATTTTTACCAAAATTCCTTTCATCTCCAATAGTTACCATCCGGAAATTATCATTGCTATTTTGATCCTCATTTGGACCAATGATACTTTTGCTTACTTGGTTGGCATCAGTATGGGAAAAACGAAATTATTCGAAAGAATTTCTCCAAAAAAAACTATAGAAGGCTTTAGTGGCGGATTGGTTTTCGCTATGATAGCCGGAGTGTTGTTAGCCCAATTTTATTTACAAGAAGCTATCATTCGCTGGATAGTCATTGCACTATTAGTAACTACTTTTGGTACTTTAGGTGATTTGATTGAATCCAAATTCAAAAGACTGGCCGGTGTAAAAGACAGTGGCAATATCATGCCCGGACACGGAGGTTTTCTAGATCGCTTGGATAGTATTATATTTGTGGCACCATTTGTTTATTTGTTTTACCAAATTATCTATTATGTTTCATAAAGAAGGTTATAAAATCATTTTCATCGCATTGGTCAGTTTTATTGCGGCCTTACTGCTAGCCGATAAATTCATCCCTTTACCTTGGCTGAAAATGACAGTTCAATTATTGGTTTTGTTCTTCTTTGTGATGATACTACAGTTCTTCAGAAATCCGAATCGTAAAATCACCCCCAATAAAAATACCATTTTAGCTCCGGTTGACGGAAAAGTAGTGGTGATTGAAGAAGTATTCGAAGAAGAATATTTCAAAGACAAACGTTTGCAAGTTTCGATTTTCATGTCGCCTATCAACGTACACGTCACTCGTTATGCCGCTTCAGGTAAAATCAAATTCAGCAAATACCATCCCGGAAAATATTTAGTGGCTTGGCATCCAAAAGCCAGTACTGAAAACGAAAGAACTACAGTAGTTATTGAAACAGAAGCTTTCGGCGAAATTTTGTACCGTCAAATTGCCGGTGCTTTAGCGCGTCGTATCGTTAACTATGCCGAAGAAGGTCAGAACGTTACCCAAGGTGACGATGCCGGATTCATCAAATTCGGTTCTCGCGTCGATATTTATCTGCCTTTAGGAACTAAAGTAGACGTGAAATTACAACAAAAAGCGGTAGGAAATCAAACTGTAATTGTTTCTAAATAAGAAGCACCATGTCGGAAAAAGACTTAGAAGCTCGATTTCAAGAGGCTGTTGCCATAGCTTCTCAAATGACACAATCTTCACTCCCGCAAGATGTGCAATTGCGTTTGTATGCCTTTTACAAACAAGCCACTTTCGGAACCATTGAATACAATAATTCTCCGGCTTTTGATTTGCGCAATGCTTTTAAAACCAATGCGTGGATGCAAATCAGTCATTTAACTGTAGAAGAAGCCAAAGAAGCATACATCAAAGCCATACATGCCATTGTCAATGAAAATAAGTAAAATATGAAAAAGATATTTGTTGTTGTTTTAGGTATTTCATTAGCTTTCTTATTGCCTTCTTGCCAACGAAAAAAACTCACAGAAGTAGTTGAAGTGCCGTTGCCTTCCGCAGAAGAAAAAGTAACCATAGGTCATCCTGATGATGTTAGTGCAGAAAGCGGTCAGTTCGCCTTAGCCAAATTACCGTATGAGTACAATGCCTTAATGCCGAGTATCGACATTTTGACCATGGAAGTACATTATTCGAAACACTACTTGACATACACCAACAATTTAAACAAATTAGTAGCTGCCGATCCGAATATGGTTGACTTAGCCATTGAAGATATTTTGAAAAAATTAGACATGAGCAATGCTGATTTGCGAAACAATGCTGGTGGCTATTACAATCATACGCTATTTTTTGAAGGCATGGCACCCAAAAGTGGCGGCGAACCTAAAGATACCTTAGCCACAGTTATCACGCGAGATTTTGGTTCTTTTGAAG
>JBEBBH010000191.1:0-2528 GCA_041158485.1 Bacteroidota bacterium
GAAAATGGCAATCCAAATAGCCAAGAAAACTTCTCTTTCCAACAAATGCAACTGCAAAACCAAATCGGCATTAGATAAAAATTTAAAAGCAAATGCCAATTCTAAAAACCCTAGTGAAACCTTAACAGAGTTCATCCATCCGCCTGATTTTGGCAGTGAATTCAACCAAGTTGGAAATAAAGCAAATAGCATAAATGGTAAGGCAATGGCAGTGGAAAAACCAAGCATTCCAACAATTGGCGCAATGCCACCTTTTGAAGCCGATTCTACCAGTAAGGTTCCAACAATTGGTCCGGTACAAGAAAATGAAACAATCGCTAGGGCTAATGCCATGAAAAAGATGGCAACCACACCTGACTTTCCGGCTTGTCGGTCGACTTTATTCGCCCATGAATTAGGCAACATAATTTCGAAAGCACCCAAAAATGAGAAAGCAAAAAACACCAGAATAATAAAGAAAATAATATTAAAAGTCACTCCGGTAGATAACGCATTTAAAGCTTCTGCACCAAAAACGCCCACTATGATAAGTCCGAGAACAACATAAATTAAAATGATAGAGACTCCATAAAATATAGCATTAGCAATTCCTTTTTGTCTGGTTCCGCTGTGTTTGGTGAAAAAGCTAACCGTCATTGGAATCATTGGAAACACACAAGGCGTTAATAAAGCTGCCAACCCGCCTAAAAAGGCTAAAAAGAAAATGGTCAACAATCCTTTTTGCTCTTCCGGCTTAGATTGTACCGGAGTCACCGCCTCGGTTGGCGTTGATTCTTGAGCAGCTACTTGGGCAGTATCAACTGAAACAGTATCCGCAACTTCAGGAGTAACAACAGTTTCGGCGACAGTAATTTTAGGCAATTGAAACGTAAAGGCATAGTCTTGATTGATACACACTTCTTTACAAACCTGATAATCAACCGACGCTTTGACAGCAGTGATTTTCGGATTGGTTACCTTGATTTTTTGGGTAAACGTCGCTTTCTTTTCGAAGTAGTATTCGTCTACTTCAAAAACGTCGTTGTATTGTTTTTTATACGGACTTTCTTTGACTTTCCCTATCAGTTCATAATTGCCTTTGGCGTCTTTGAATTTGAATTCGGCCGGTAAAGGTCCGTTATCAGGAGTAAACTGAGAATACACATGCCAATCGTCCTCAATTTTGGCTTCCATGACCAAATTGAATTCGGTGTCACTAATTTTCTCTACTCTGCTCGACCATTTCACCGGATTGACGATTTGGGCTTGAGCGGTAAATAGCGATACAAAACTCAGCAATAAAAAAAGTACTTTCTTCATTAGGCTTCGAAATTAATTTTTAAAATTTTAGTGGTGTTGGCTGTAGCTTTAAACCTTTCATCGGCTCTTTTCCCTACAATCCAAACAATTTTGTTGTCGGAACAAAGCAACCAAGCGTTGGCTTTATCCCAAAGCGAATATTTTTCGTCTTTAAAAAACTTGCTCAATTTCTTTTTTCCTGTCATTCCGGAAGGCTGAAAAACATCGCCTTCCTGCCAACGACGCAGGGTTAACGGAAACTGCAACAAAGCTTCATCGACAAAGATAACATTACTCATTTGATTCGAAATGTCACTTACGTTACAAAAGTTCATTTTTAAGGGAACTTTAACGTCGGTTTGGTCTTTGGCAATCCAATATAATTCTTCACTGATTTTAGTTTGCTTCGGAAACAGCAGTAAAACGCCTCTGTTTTTCAGCAAAATATGCGAGTCTGACAAGACCTGTTTGCCCGATTGTGCTTCTAATAAATCATACACCGCTGTCCAATCCGAAAAGCCGTAAGGTTGCAACCATTGGTACAAATAGGCTTTGTAATTGGTATGTTGCAGCAACTTCTTTAAATCTATTACCGTATGATGTTCCTCTTCATTCACCACCGTTTGATACAAATGATTCACCGCATCATCGGCTAGAGATTGGGTTTGTTTTAAATGGAGAACCGTATTTTCGAATGATGCCAACAAACTCGGATTGAGTTCTTTTAAAACCGGAATTACATCGTGACGCAATTTGTTTCGAAGGTATTTATCCGATGCATTGCTGCTGTCTTCCCGCCAGGAAATTTGATTTTCAACAGCATAGGCTTCAATTTCTTTTCGGGAGAAAATTAACAGTGGTCGGACAATCTTATCGTTCTGTTCCGGAATCCCGGTTAAACCTTCAATCCCTGAACCGCGGGTAAAATTGATGAAGAAAGTCTCCAAACTGTCGTCCAAATGATGCGCCGTCAATATATAATCGAAATTATGATTGGCTAAAAGCGAATAAAACCATTCGTAGCGTAGGTTTCGGGCAACGACTTGAATCGACAATTTTTGTTGCTCGGCGAAAGTTTGTGTATCGAATCGCTCGATGAAAATCGGAACCTGTAAGTTTGCTGCATACAATTTGACAAAGGCTTCATCTTCGTTACTTTCGTCGCCACGCAATTGAAAATTGCAATGTGCAACCGCAAAGTCTAACTTAGATTGGCTGCACAAATGAAGTAAAACCATACTGTCGATGCC
>JBEBBH010000192.1:0-3003 GCA_041158485.1 Bacteroidota bacterium
TTCAGTTCTCTTAAAGGACGCGTATAACAGTATCAAAGGAATATTTAAACTAACAATCTTAACAATTTACAAATTATGTCAGATGATAAAAAAGTGATTTTCTCCATGCAACGTGTGAGCAAATCCTATCAGGGCAGCGACAAGCAAGTGCTTAAAAATATTTATTTGAGTTTCTTTTACGGCGCCAAAATCGGAATCTTGGGTTTAAACGGCTCCGGAAAATCTTCATTATTGCGCATTATTGCGGGTGTTGACAAAAACTACCAAGGTGATGTAGTTTTCCAACCTGGCTATACTGTAGGTTACTTAGAGCAAGAACCACAGTTGGATGAAAGCAAAACAGTAATCGAAGTGGTTCGCGAAGGCGTAGCCGAGACTATGGCGATTTTGGATGAGTTCAATAAAATCAATGATATGTTTGGGTTGCCGGAAGTTTATGAGGATGCCGATAAGATGCAAAAACTCATGGACAGACAAGCCGAATTACAAGACAGAATAGACGCTGCAGGCGCTTGGGAAATTGATAATAAATTAGAAGTGGCTATGGATGCACTTCGCACGCCTGAAGGCGACATGCCAATCAGTGTGTTGTCCGGTGGTGAAAAAAGAAGGGTTGCCTTATGTCGTTTATTACTACAGCAACCGGATGTATTGTTGTTGGACGAGCCAACCAACCACTTGGATGCAGAAAGCGTACTGTGGTTAGAGCAACATTTAGCACAATATTCAGGAACAGTTATCGCTGTAACGCACGACCGTTATTTCTTAGACAATGTGGCCGGATGGATTTTGGAATTGGACAGGGGTGAAGGTATTCCTTGGAAAGGTAATTACTCTTCTTGGTTAGATCAGAAATCAAAACGCTTAGAGCAAGAAGAAAAGGTAGCTTCTAAAAGAAGAAAAACATTAGAACGCGAGTTGGAATGGGTTCGCCAAGGTGCTAAAGGAAGACAAACTAAACAAAAAGCCCGTTTGCAGAATTACGACAAACTCTTAAACGAAGACCAAAAAGAACTCGACGAAAAATTGGAAATCTATATTCCAAACGGACCAAGATTAGGAACGAACGTAATCGAAGCCAAAGGAGTAGCCAAAGCATTTGGCGATAAATTGTTGTATGATAATTTAAACTTCACTTTACCACAGGCCGGAATTGTTGGGATTATCGGACCAAACGGTGCGGGAAAATCTACCATCTTCCGAATGATTATGGGAGAAGAAAAACCGGATGCCGGTGAGTTTACCATAGGTGATACTGTAAAGATTGCCTATGTAGACCAATCGCATTCTAACATCGATCCGAATAAATCTATTTGGGAAAACTTTTGCGATGGCCAAGAATTGATTATGATGGGCGGAAGACAAGTAAATTCCAGAGCCTATTTATCGCGTTTTAACTTTGGCGGTAGTGACCAAAACAAAAAAGTATCGGCCCTTTCCGGTGGTGAGCGTAATCGCTTGCATTTAGCCATGACCTTGAAAGAAGAAGGCAACGTATTGTTATTGGATGAGCCTACCAACGACTTAGATGTGAATACTTTGCGAGCCTTGGAAGAAGGTTTGGAAAACTTCGCAGGATGTGCTGTAGTAATCAGTCACGACCGTTGGTTCTTGGACAGAATCTGTACGCATATCTTGGCTTTCGAAGGCAACTCGGAAGTCTACTATTTTGAAGGTGGTTTCTCTGAATACGAAGAGAACAAGAAAAAACGTTTGGGTGCAGATGCAACGCCTAAGCGTATCAAATATAGAAAGTTGATTAGGAATTAACAATTAGCATACAAAATCCTGAGTAATCAGGATTTTTTTTTGAAAAAAACTTTATATTTGACTGTCTTAACTAACCTCATGAATAAGAACAAACTAATCAGTTTGCTCGTTTTGCTTTTCTTTTCTATCAGTGCCATTCATGCGCAAGATACCGCAAAAGAAAAAGCAGCGATAAAAAAACTACTCGATTTGGCTGCCGTTGATTTTGGCGAATCCAAATACGATAGTGCCTTGGAACATTCCAAAAAGGCATTGGTTCGTTCTTTTACCATTGATGATCATTTGCTCATAGCGCAATCTTACAATACCATCGGCGCCATTTTTAATGAATGCTCAGAATCCGGCAAAGCTATAGAGTTTTATAATAAAGCATTAGCCTACAACGAGAAAGTGGGCAATGACAAAATGTACAATTGGATTTACAGCAATATCGGAAGTGTTTATTATTTTAATGAGATCGACATCCCTAAAGGTATAGACTATTACAAAAAAGCACTACCCTATGCTTTGAAAATTAAAGATACCGCGCAAATTCAGTATACTAAATTAAATTTAGCAAGTGCCTATTTTGCTCTCGAACAATTTGATTTGGGCAATCAACAAATTAACGACATTAAAGAACAGATTTTGGCCAAAGGAGATGAAGAATCCAAAATGTCATTATACCATTTGTTAGGGATTTACGCCAGTAATAATAATGAAAAAGAAAAAGGAGAAGCCTATTTCAAAGCGGCTGAAAAAATAGCAGAAGAAAATGGTTTTGATTCTTTTTTACCTAACATTTATGAGAATTTTGTAGAGCATTATACTTTACATAATGAAACGGCAAAAGCCAACTTGTTCCAACAAAAAAGTGACTCGATCAACAAAGTACTGTACTCCTTAGATAAAATTAATAATTTGAAAAAAGCGGCTAATCAGTTAGAGCTTCAGGAGTATAAAATTCAGCTGGAAAAAATTGAAAATCAAAATGAAAAGCATCAAAAGAGTCTAAATGAATCTAAGCTGGTGGTTATTCTTTTTATCGTAATCCTAATCATATTACTTCTATTGTTGCTCACACTTTATAAAAATGTAAAGTTGAGAGAACAAGCCAACCAGGAACTTACCGAAGCTAATGAAGCCTTAAAAGAAGCCAAAGATAAAGCGGAAGAAGCATCTCGGTTAAAATCACAATTCGTTTCTACTATCACCCACGAGTTGCGAACGCCTTTATATGGTGTTATCGGTATT
>JBEBBH010000193.1:0-2706 GCA_041158485.1 Bacteroidota bacterium
CCGTATGAAAAAAAGAGAGTGGTTTATCGGACTGGTCTTGCTTGTTTTACTCGGATTTTCTCTGACGAGTTGGTATTGTGCCCATAAAGAAAAGGCAGATAAACCCGATGCAGTAACGAAGACGAAATTCCACTTTGAAGAAGTTTCGTTGTCGTTTGACAGTATTGCCGTTACTGCTTTTTATGCCAAATACCCGAAGCTGGTTTTGTACCAAAAGCAAGCGGTTGATTTGTACCGCAAAAACCAATTTACCTATCTGTGGTACGACAAAAAAGGGCGCAAAGAAACGGCAGAAGTCATCTACAACAAAATGAATAATTTGGTTGAAGAAGGCGTTCAGGCGAAAGTGCCTTACAAGGAAATTTTAGATGGGATATTTCCCAAAACCAATACCAAACCCAATGTTGAGGTAGAATTGTTCCTGACCAACTACTATTTTTATTACACCAATAAAGTGTTGCAAGGCATAGACAGCACCAAAGTGGAAGAGTTGGGTTGGTATTTGCCACGAAAGAAATTGTCTTACGGTCAATATTTGGATTCTCTTCTGATAGACCCAAAACTGATCGATAACAATGCCAAGTTAATAGGACAATATTACAAACTGAAAGCTGTTTTACAACGCTACAGAACCATCGAAAAAAACGGTGGTTGGGAAGCTATTGCAATGCCTGCCGATTTTAAGCAACTGAAGCCCGGAGACAGTTCGGATTTGGTGGTTCAAATCAGAAAAAGATTGTTTTTAACAAACGATATCGAGGTAGATTCTAAAAGCACTGTATATGATGAACCGCTACAAGAAGCCATTTTGAAGTACAAAAAACGCAATGGTTTTTCAGAAGACAAAATCATCTTACCAAAGCATATCTCGGAAATGAATGTGCCTATCAGCGATCGCATCAAAACCATTATGGTGAATATGGAACGTTGTCGTTGGATTTCGACCGATTTGACTAAGGCAAAAGCGTTTATCGTAGTGAATATTCCGTCCTATCGTTTGACTTATTTTAAAGAAGGAAAAGCCGCTTTGGTCTCCAATGTAGTGGTAGGGACGGCGCTTAACGAAACCGTAATTTTCAGCGGGATGATGAGTTATGTGGTGTTTAGTCCGTATTGGAATGTGCCGAAGAGCATCCGAGATAAAGAGCTACTTCCGGCCATCAAAAAGGACAAGGATTATTTAGCCAAGCACAATATGGAATGGAACGGCAGTAACATCCGTCAGAAACCCGGACCGAATAATTCGTTGGGTTTGGTGAAGTTTTTATTTCCCAATTCCAATAATATTTATTTGCATGATACGCCGTCTAAAAATTTATTCAGTCAAGAAAAAAGAGCTTTTAGCCATGGTTGTATCCGTGTGCAAAAACCAAAAGAGTTGGCGCAATTGATTTTGCAAGACGACCCGAATTGGACGCCTGAAAAAATAGCAGCAGCGATGAACGGCGGCAAAGAAAAATGGTACACCTTAAAAAATAAAATCCCTGTTTATATAGGCTATTTTACCGCTTGGGTTGACGATGACGGCTTGGTGAATTTCCACAAAGACATTTACGGCCGCGATAATGCGTTGGCGAATTTGTTGTTGGAGGAGTAAGGGAAAAGGGATAAGTGAAAAGGGATAAGATTAAAACTTCTCTCCGTGTTGCGACAAGTCTAGTCCCATGTTTTCCGATTCTTCTGAAACTCGGATAGGAATCATCAGGTTGGTGATTTTGAATAACAAGTAAGCGCCGCCAAAGGTTACTATCGATACTAAAACCAACGCCATCATATGGTGACCAAAAACGCTCCAGCCACCGTGTAGTAAACTGGCATTTTCCCCTTTGGCAAAGATGGCTGTTAGAATCATACCCATGATACCGCCCACACCATGACAGGCGAAGACATCCAAGGTGTCATCGATTTGTTTTAGTTTTTTCCAGTAGACCATTTTATTGGAGATAATAGCGCCAATGAATCCGAAAAAGATGCTTTCCGGAATGCTGACATAACCCGCGGAAGGTGTAATGACTACCAAACCTACTACAGCACCGATACAAGCGCCTAGAGCCGATACTTTTCTGCCGTTCATACGGTCGAAGAATACCCAAGTTAACATGGCGGAAGCCGAACAAATGGTGGTAGTGGCAAAAGCCATAGCAGCGGTGGCATTAGCGGCTAAAGCAGAACCGGCATTGAAGCCGAACCAGCCGAACCATAACATACCGGTGCCCAATAATACAAACGGGATATTGGTAGGAATGTGTTCGCTGTTTTTTCTTTTCCCCAAAACCAACACACCGGCCAAGGCCGCAAAACCGGCGCTCATGTGAACGACTGTTCCGCCGGCAAAATCCTTAACCCCGAAGTAGCTGCCTAACAGACCGTTCGGGTGCCAAATCATGTGGCATAAAGGCGCATAAATGCAAATAGTAAACAAACAGATAAAGAGCAAAAAGGAGATGAAACGGATGCGCTCGGCGAGTGCGCCGGTGATGATGGCCGGGGTAATCACAGCAAACTTCATTTGAAATAAAGCAAATAAAATAAAAGGTATAGAGGAAGCCATGGTGCTGTGTGGTTGCATGGCGACCTGACTAAAGAAAGCAAAATCAAATGGGTTGCCAATAATGCCGTAATGTGTACCGTTAATTGTTGGGCCAATCGGGCTGCCGAATGATAGCGAAAAAGCCACTACAACCCAAAGCAGACTTACCACACCCA
>JBEBBH010000194.1:0-3327 GCA_041158485.1 Bacteroidota bacterium
AATACTATTTCCAGTTCTCTAAAATCAATCCTGTAAGCTATAAAGAAGAGTTCTTTTTGCCCGAGAAACAGGAATTCAAACACAAACCTTTACTCAAAGTAACGATTCCTGATGGTGAATGGAATTTGTACCTCATCTCGAGAAAAGAAAACAATATCATTAATCAAATTTATCCCTCCTTATTATTAAGCATACTTTTATCCATAATTATAGGTTTTTGGGTTACTTCATTAATTAAAAAACCTGCTGAACTCCAAAAGTTAATTGAGATTCAAACCAAAAAAATAATGAAACGGGAAGCTGAATTCGGAGCCATATTCGATCAGGCCCCGATTGGCATTGTAAAGCTTGACTCTATTACAGGAAAATTCTTGACCATCAATAAAGCTTACTGTAAGATAGTTGGTTACTCAATTGAAGAACTTTTAAACACCAATTTTCAATCCATTACTCATGAAGATGATTTAGCAGAAGATCTGGCTAACATGGAAAAGTTGCGCAATGGACTGATTGATGATTTCAGTATGGAAAAAAGATATATCCACAAATCGGGCAAGATCGTTTGGGTAAATTTAATTGTTGCTGTTTTATGGAGAGAAGCCAATAAAGTACTCAATCATATTGCTATTGTAGAAGACATCACCGATAAAAAAAGAGCGGAAGAAGAACTAAAACAATCCTTTGAATTGGTATCAGAACAAAACAAACGCTTGCTTAACTTTTCGTATATCGTTTCTCATAACCTTCGCTCTCATACCAGCAATATCGAGTTGATTTCCGGCTTAATGGAAGGTATTAAAAGTCAGGAAGAACAGGCAGAAATGGTTCATTTGTTACAAAAAGTATCTAAATCGTTGGATGACACCATGCGAAACCTGAATGAAGTTGTCAACATCAGAACCAATTTCAATGTAACTATAGAACGCTTGAATTTGCACGAATATATTGAAAAAAGTATATCTGTATTGGAAAAGCAAATCAGAGACAAAAAAGTCGAAGTACAAAATTTGGTTCCAAAACACATCTTTATCGATTATAACGTGGCTTATTTGGAAAGTATTTTATACAATTTTATCTCGAATGCTATTCGCTACAGCCATCCGAAAAGGAAGCCGTTAATTGTATTGCAATTTGATGAAAAAGAAAAGGCATTAAGTATTGCCGATAATGGTATCGGAATCGATTTAAAGCGAAACGGCGAGAATCTTTTCGGAATGTATAAAACCTTCAACAACAATCCGGATGCCAAAGGAATTGGCTTGTTCATCACCAAAAATCAAATTGATGCTATGGGTGGCCGAATAGAAACAAAAAGCGAAATTGACGAAGGCACTACATTTACCATTTACTTCAAATAAAAAGCCCGATGTACAAACATCAGGCTTTATAATGGATGGTATAAATCTATTACTTTATAATAATTTTTTTAGTAACCGATTGGTTGTTCTGTGCTATTTTAACGAAGTAAATCCCCGGCGCAACCTGAGGTTCAAAAGTCGTTTCTCCGCTAAACTCTTGTTCAAAAACCTTCATTCCCAAACTATTGAATAAAACCAAAGTGGCTTCAAAATCCATACCGTAAACGGTGAAGCGCTCTGAGGTTGGGTTTGGATAGATACTGACAGAAACTACACTGTTTTCGTTTGTTGACAAGGCAGCATACCAAGGCTGACCAACATTTGCACCCCAAATATAATCGGCTAAAGCAGGATAATCAATAAACGGATTGCGGTTGTATTGCCAAGTATAAATATAGTTATTGCGATTCATCTCGAAATCGTCACTCGGATCGGAATGATTCCACGTCAACAAAGAGGCTAAATCACCTAATTGTCCAACTGTAGTATCGGCAATATCACCATTAACCACACTCAGCGCATTGTAGCGAACTGCCATGTAAAAAACAGAACGTGCGACATCGCCTTTCCAAGAACTTTGATTACCAACAGGACCGTTGTATCCGGTTAAACCGTAATCGCGATTGCTTCTGGATGTATTTTCCGGACCGTCTTCAGCTCGAATATGATGCGCATCTCCGTGACCGGCTGCAATATCATCGGCATTGGTAGGCAGCCATACATTTATACCATCAGGAATATCATCAGTAGCATTGGCAAAACCGCCACGAGATTGTGGATAAATATGCTCTCTGTTCCAAGAACCTACATTACTGGAAGTGGTTTGAAAATCCAATTTGGCACGAGGCGTTTCTACATACATCAACCAAACCTGATTGCTGTTGAGCGGATTTTGATCGGCAACTTTTAAAATATCAGTTACATCACCATAATTGTGCGCTCTGACAACAGCCGGATTGGCAATAATATTTTGCAAAGCTTGCTTCAAGGCCGTGCCCGATAATCCTTCCAAACTATCATAATATCCGGCAGGCGCAGTACTGCTAACATTGCCGTAAGTAGGATTCAATGGCGTGCCGAATGGTAAAGTCGTGAAATCGTTATCCACTACTCTGATTTCTATGTTATCATTGCGACGATTAAAACCGGAAGGCAGAGCACCGAATTTGATTTTCAGCACTTCATCACCTTCATCCAAAGTATCATCAGTAAGGGTAATAGTGGTAGAAAAACTATTGGAGCCGGGCGGAATGGAAACTGAAGTATTCCCGGTAAAATCAGCTGTGTTAAAACCGCTGTTGTTCAGCGAAAAAGTGAAATTCAATGCCGATGAAACAACACTATCGGTAGTAAAAGTTATGGTAAAACTATCGCCTTCGCTTTTGTGATTGGTATTGGCCATAATGGTAACACCATTGTAAATAAAACCGCTACCATCGTTATTTACGCCCGGTGTTGGCGCTTTTACTTCCCAAGTACCATCGGATTTGCGTTGGATAGATTGCGTTGTTCCGGAACCGTTGGCATTTTCATTAACCTGAGTAGTAACGCCTAATAGAGCTTGCAAAGAAGGCACTAATGTGTTGTTGTTAGAATGCACTAAAGCATCTATCAAATTAACCGTTGAAGCCGTCGTTCCGGCCGGAAAATCAGATGTTGAACCCAAATACAAACCAACGCCGTCAGGACCATTTTGAATGGAACTGTTGGTAAAAATACGTTCAGGTACGGGTGAAACTAAATTGTTGCCAATAAGAACCAAACCGTTCACATCGGTAGACAAACCATTCAAACTTATGGTGTAATAACTCTTATCGGCTAACGTACCGGTACCGTTAAAAAACACCAATACATAACCATTAAGTGAAAAGTTTGGGGTAGCCGATTTTAATTCGATAAATTCTTTATCATCGGTGCTGGCATTATCCGAATCGAATTCGTTTATAATCACCTGAGCTTCTATCATTGA
>JBEBBH010000195.1:0-5705 GCA_041158485.1 Bacteroidota bacterium
ATTTAATTATATCGCGTCACACGATTTACAAGAGCCGTTATTAACCATTATCGGTTACTCTGATTTGCTGTTAGAAGAATTCAGCAACGATTTGAACGAAGAAGGAAAACTGTTCTTAGACTTTATTCACAATTCGGCCAACAGAATGCGATTCTTAATTTCGGGCTTGTTAGAGTACAATCGGATCAACAAAAACAGTGATACACATTGGCTTGACTTGAACAATACATTGTCTGATGTGATAGATGACTTGTCGGTTAACATCACAGAATCGAATGCTTTAGTGCACTATGACTCATTGCCTGTTATAGAATGCTACCCCATTTTTATCCGATTGTTGTTCCAAAACCTAATCAGTAACGCGCTGAAATTCAGAAAAGAAAATTCCGGGGCTGAAGTTCATATTCAGGCCAAAGAACTTAACGATTCATGGCAATTTAGTGTGAAGGACAACGTAATAGGAATAGAAGAAAAATATTTCAATCAAATTTTTCAAATTTTCCGAAGGCTTCATACCGTAGAGGAATACAGCGGTTACGGTATCGGACTCGCGCATTGCAAAAAAATTGTGGACATTCATAACGGAAAAATTTGGATTGAATCAAAAGTGAATGAGGGAACGACATTCTTTTTTACCATCTCAAAAAAACTAAAAAATGACAACTAATACAATCATACTTATTGATGACGATTTATCGGTAAACTATTTTCACCGCAGATTAATTACCATCTTAAATTTGACTGATGACATTCATACTTTCTTTAACGGAAAGCAAGCTTTAGAGGGAATAATGACCTTAAATAACGCTTCTGAACCGGGAAAGAAAGCGGTCATTTTTCTCGATTTAAACATGCCTTTGGTAAGTGGCTGGGAGTTCTTAGAAGAATTTGAAAAAATGAAACACAAACTCCATTTAGATTGTAATATACATGTCATTTCAGCATCCTTGAACCCCGTAGACAAAGAGAGAGCAGAACAAAATCCGAATGTAATAAGCTACATCAGTAAACCTTTATCAAAAGAAACCTTACTGCATTGCTTTAACGTTTAGCTTGCTTGCCGATTACAAACATAAAAAAAGGCACAATTACTTGTGCCTGTGTTAATCTAGTTTTAATACGCCAGAAGTTCTTGTAAAACACTTTCAAAACGCGCTTTTGGCAAATACTGATCTTCCAGTGCCTTCACAAATGGAATGGCCGTTTCCAAACTTCCTACTCTTCTAACCGGCGCATCTAAATATTCAAAACAAGCTTCAGTTATCATAGCAGAGATATCACTTGCCAATCCTCCAAACAAAGTGTCTTCCTGAAGAATAATAACTTTTCCTGTCTTTTTAACCGAGCTAAAAACAGCTTCAGTATCTAAAGGTTGTAAAGTTCTCAAATCAAGCAAATCAGCACTGATGTCTTGGTGCTTGCTTAAAGTCTCCAAAGCCCAATGTACCCCGGCTCCGAAAGAAATAACGGTTACTTGCGTACCTTCTTTCAACAAAGCTGCTTTCCCGAACGGAATGGTATAATAGTTGGCCGGAACGTCTTGGTAAACGGAACGATATAATTGTTTGTGTTCAAAATACATCACCGGATTCGGGTCGTTGATGGCTGTATTCAATAATCCTTTTGCATCATACGGAAACGCCGGATAAACTACTTTCAAGCCCGGTGTTTTAGTAAACCAAGCCTCGTTGGTTTGTGAGTGGAACGGACCGGCTTGTGTACCGCCACCACAAGGCATACGAACTACCACATCCGATTTTTCGCCCCAACGGTAATGTTGTTTGGCCAAAAGATTGACTATCGGATTGAATCCTGTAGACACGAAATCGGCAAACTGCATTTCCACCACGGCTTTATGTCCGTTGATAGATAAACCATTCGCTGCCGATACTACAGCGCTTTCACAGATTGGTGTATTACGCACGCGGTCTTTGCCAAATTGGGCTACAAAACCATCGGTGATTTTAAAGGCACCACCATATTCGGCAATATCTTGTCCCATAATTACTAAGTTCTCATGGCGTTCCATCGATTGACGCAAAGCCGAAGAAATGGCATCAATAACACGAATATTTTCTTTTTCTCCAGCAGGCTCAAATGCTTCGAAAGCATAAGGTTCGTAAACGTCATTCAACTCTTCCTCTAAATGGGCTTCACACTCAGGTTCGGCTACTGTAATCGCCCAATGTTCATCGATTTCAGCTTTGATATTCGCTTTAAATTCGGCATCCATTTCTTCCGAAAGCACACCTACTGTCATCAAATAATCACGGTAATTGGCAATCGGATCTTTAATCGCCCACATATCCATCAATTCCTGCGGCACGTATTTAGTACCACTGGCTTCCTCGTGACCACGCATTCTGAAGGTTTTAAACTCCAATAATACCGGACGAGGATTATTTGTCATCGACGCTTTTAATTCGGCTATTTTAGTATAAACTTCTAATATATTGTTGCCGTCAATAATATGACTTTCCATCCCGTAACCTATACCTTTGTCTGCCAGATTTTCGCAACGGTACTGCTCGTTGGTTGGTGTAGACAAACCATACCCATTGTTTTCAATGACAAATAACACCGGCAATTCCCAAACTGCAGCTATGTTCAAAGCTTCATGAAAATCACCCTCAGAGGTAGCGCCTTCTCCGGTAAAAACTGCCGTTACTTTACCGTTTTGCTTTAATTTGTTAGCTAAAGCGATACCATCAGCCACTCCCATTTGCGGACCGAGATGCGAAATCATTCCGATAATTTTAAACTCTTGGGTGCCAAAGTGAAAACTGCGGTCTCTTCCTTTGGTAAAACCGCTTTTCTTGCCTTGCCATTGCGAAAACAATCGGTGCAACGGAATATCTCTTCCGGTAAACACACCCAAATTGCGGTGCATCGGCAATATGTATTCGTCTTGGTCCAAAGCAGCTGTGATTCCTACGGAAATCGCCTCCTGACCTATACCGGAAAACCATTTGGAAACTTTTCCCTGACGCAATAGGATCAGCATTTTTTCTTCTATCAAACGAGGTTTGAGCAATCTTTTATACAAGTCCAATAACTGAATATTGGACAACTCTTTTCTATCGAAATTCATTTCAGTTGACTGTAAATTTTGTGCCCCAAAAGTAAGTATTTATTCTTCATTTTTCGAGGTAAAACCCGATTAAATTCAATCGTTATTGTTAATAACTTTGCCTTTTTATAAACAAAATTTAGTTACATTTGTAGTTATGATTGGGATTTCCTCAGTCTGAGTTATTAACAAAAAATTTTTAGTAGTATGCAACAAATTCCAAGTGTTGACTTACGTGATTTCCTGTCGGACGATCCGGCACGTAAACAAAAATTTGTAAATGAAATCGGAAAAGCGTACGAAGACATCGGCTTCGTAGCACTAAAAGGTCATTTTTTAGATGACAAATTGGTAGAAGACTTGTACGCAGAAGTACGCAATTTCTTCAACCTGCCATTGGAAACCAAAGCCAAATACGAAATTCCCGGAATTGGCGGACAAAGAGGTTATGTATCTTTTGGAAAAGAACATGCTAAAGGTCGCTCTGCCGGTGACTTAAAAGAGTTTTGGCACTTCGGACAGTATGTGAGCGAAGGCTCAAAATACGCCAACGAATATCCTGACAATGTAGAAGTAGCCGAATTACCTCGTTTTAACGAAGTGGGTAAAGAAGCCTACCGCATGTTAGAAAAAACCGGTGTGTATGTTTTACGCGCTTTAGCTTTATACATTGGTTTAGATGAATTTTACTTTGACAATTACATCAAAGACGGTAACAGCATTTTAAGACCAATTCATTATCCGCCTATTACAGATGAGCCAAAAGACGGTGCCGTTCGTGCTGCCGCTCATGGCGATATCAACTTGATTACCTTATTAATGGGTGCGCAAGGTAAAGGGCTGCAAGTACAAAATCACGACGGTGACTGGATTGACGCTATGGCCCAACCGGATGAGTTAATGATTAATGTAGGCGACATGTTATCGCGTCATACCAACAACAAATTAAAATCGACCATTCACCAAGTAGTGAATCCGCCAAGAGAATTGTGGGGAACGTCACGCTTTTCTATTCCGTTCTTTATGCATCCGGTTAGCGATATGCCTTTGAACTGTTTGGAAAAATGTATCGATGCCGATCACCCGAAAGCCTTCGACGATATCACCGCCGGAGCATACTTGGACGAGCGCTTGGTAGAACTAGGACTCAAAAAGTAAAGGTTAATTCAATACATTTCATTAAAGACATTGAGTTTTCCAACTTGATGTCTTTTTTGGTTTTTTTACTAAGTAACTGAGCAACTGAGTGCCTGAGTGCCTGAGAAAAAACTCAGTAACTCAGCAACTCAGTAACTTTAAAGAAAAATGGACTTACAAGAACAACTCAAAAAACTATTCCCCGATCACGAACCTTCTAATGAGCCGGAGGAAGTCGTGGCTGAAAATCACGAGCTTTTTATCCAAAAAGAGCCTATGATTTGCAAATACGAAAAGCGCAAAGGGAAAGCCACCACCATCATTGAAGGCTACGAAGGCAGTGACGAAGATTTTAAAATATTGGCCAAAGACATCAAAACCAAACTCAGTGTCGGTGGTACGTTTAAAGACGGCGCCATTATCATACAAGGCGATTATCGCGACAAAATCATGAAAATCCTGCAAGACAAAGGATTTAAAACCAAACGTGTAGGCGGATAAATATAGTTTAAGGTCATGATCCTGAAACTTAAATTCGGCAACCCAAAACTCGAAACTAAAAAAACATGATACAATCTTCAGAATTAATATTAAATCCCGATGGTAGCGTTTACCATCTCAACTTAAAACCGGAACACATTGCTCACGACATCATCTTCGTTGGCGATCAAAACCGCGTAGAAAAAATTACGCAATTTTTTGACAGCATCGAATTTTCGACGCAAAAACGCGAATTCAAAACGCAAACCGGTTATTACAAAGGCAAAAAAATGACGGTAATGTCTACCGGTATCGGCCCGGACAACATCGATATCGTAATGAACGAACTTGATGCATTGGTCAACATCGATTTAGCAACACGCAAACCCAAAGAAAATCTGACTTCGCTCAACATAGTCCGCATTGGAACTTCAGGTTCGTTACAAGCCGATATTCCGTGTGACAGTTTTGTGATGAGTCAGTACGGATTGGGCTTAGACAACATGCTTCGCTCCTATCTAATCGACGATATTTCTGAAAAAGCCATGGAAGAAGCTTTTATCAGTCAAACCAACTGGGATTTGCGAAAAGGTCGTCCTTACGTAATTGCTTGTTCTGAAACGCTCGAAAAAAGAATGGAAAGCGACCAAATATTCAAAGGATTTACCGGAACTGCCGGCGGTTTTTACGGACCACAAGGTCGCGTATTGCGCTTGGAAATCCAAGATGCGGAACTCAATACTAAAATGGACCGCTTCGAGTTTGAAGGCATTAAAATGACCAACCTCGAAATGGAAACCGGCGCTATTTATGGCTTAGGCAAACTATTAGGACACGAATGTTTATCACTCAATGCTATTATTGCCAACCGCGCCACTGGAACCTTCAGCGAAGATCCGTACAAAGCCGTAGACGCCTTGATTGCTTATGCATTAAATAAATTAGCCGAATAATTTAAGGAGCTTTTTCCCGCTTTCCGTTACAATCTTTTGGGTTTTCATAAACCCAAAAGGATTTC
>JBEBBH010000196.1:0-2809 GCA_041158485.1 Bacteroidota bacterium
GAGTATTTCGGACCAGTTGGCGGAACTCAAGGAATTGGCATTAAAGGAGCAAATTGAGATTGTCGACGTTTTTGTCGAAAAACAGACCGCCAAAATTCCTGGACGTCCGGTTTTTAATGAAATGATTGAACGTATGGAGAAAGGTGAAGCCTCGGGGATTTTGGCGTGGCATCCAGATCGACTCGCTCGTAACTCGGTCGATGGTGGAAAAGTTATCTACCTCGTGGACACTGGCATTATTAAGGATTTAAAGTTTTCCACTTTTTGGTTTGATCCGACCCCGCAAGGAAAATTTATGCTGTCCATCGCTTTTTCTCAATCCAAGTATTATGTTGATAATTTAAGTGAAAATATTAAGCGTGGTCATCGAAACAAAGTGAAGGAAGGCATCTGGCCACAAATGGCTCCACTCGGTTATGTCAATTATCAAGGAAAAATTATCCCCAATGTTTTAAATGCTTCGCTGATTAAAAATATATTTGAGGCCTATGCCACTGGTAACTTCACTTTGCGGGAAGTTCGTGACAAATTTAACGAACTTGGATTAAAAAGACGCTGTGGAACAAATTTAGCCGTTTCCAATTATCAGCAAATTCTAACGAACCCGATTTATACTGGACTAATGCGTTACAACGGCGAAATACACGAAGGAAAGCATGAACCGCTTATCACCAAGAAACTTTTTGACACCGTTCAGGAAGTGATGAAAAGAAAGAGTAAACCAAAAGGCAGGGGCCTGAAGGCGTATCTATATCGCGGATTTTTCCACTGTGCCGAGTGTGGTTGTTTCATTACTACTGAAACTCAAAAAGGTCATAATTATTTGCGATGCACTAAAAGAAAAAATCCTTGCACCCAACCTTACATCCGTGAAGAAATCATCACTTCTCAAATTCAAGTTGAAATCAAAAAAGTTTCTTTACCACTCGATTGGCTAAATTGGCTGATTGCCGAAAACGCCAAGGATCGGCAAGCAGAAGTTCAATCGAGTACGCTTTTTGCTGATGAATTGAGGGCCGAAATTTCTCTTTTGGATTCAAAAATTGAGAAGCTGATGAACGCTTACCTCGAAAACGCTCTATTATTAGAAGAATATCGGGATGTGAAAAGTAAATTGGTGAATCAAAAACAGCTTCTCAAAGAGAAATTATCGGCCGTGGAACAAAAAGCGAATAATCGGTTCGAACTTACGGAAAAGTTCTTTAAATTCAATATGGAATTGGTAAACGACCGAACAAATGAAGAAAATATTCATTTGTTCAAAAAAGTCGGTTCGAACTTTAAAATTAAGGATCGAACACTTCTTTTTGAGCCCCGCGGAATCTGGAAAACCCTTTCCGAGTCTGGCCCGTCTGAAAATCCGCTTCCGATGTCGGCCCTTCGGGCCGACCCCAATCCGCGCGCTGAATCCGAAATGTCTTTGATGCGGAGGGTAAGAGATTCGAACTCTTGGTGGGTTGCCCCACGTACGCTTTCCAAGCGTATGCACTAGACCACTATGCGAACCCTCCGTGCTCTAAAAGATACACTAATTTTTATTAGAAAACAATCGGGTTTACTGATATAATTAATCCAACGTGAAAAAGATAATTATTATCGGCGATGCTGGGAGAGGTAAATCGACGATGGCTAAAAAGCTTTCGGAAAAACTAAATATACCAGCGTATTGTACTGATGATTTTTATTGGGCGGTAAAATATTCTAAACCGCACGACAAGAAAGAAGCTTCAGCCAGTATATTAGCTGTGTATAACACTGATCAGTGGATAGTCGAAGGAACTACGCAATGGCTACTGACGCCAGGTTTTAATTTAGCGGATACTATTATATATCTTAACTACAGAAACATTTTTCAGCAATGGTTTACTATCATTAAACGTTACGTCACAAAAGGTGATCAGGGCAATCTCAGAGAAACTCTTTGGCTTCTTCGACATGTTTTCTATAAACGATACAGCTTGAGTTATAAAAAAGGAAAACCGACTCACCTAGAGGTCATTGATCCATACAAGGATAAGATGGTAACTTTGTCTTCATTTGAAGAAATTGATAATTTTTTATTCAAAAATTAAATGAAAAAAGTTTTATCCATCATTGTCGTCGTCGCTATGTTCATTACTTCTGGATTAATTTTTTGGGCGGGGTTGGCACCAGAAAGCTACGCTCGTTTTTGGCAAAATTATTTAATCCTGAATCAAGTAATCAATTCAGCCGAAGTGATACCCACTTCAGAACCGGTTTCTAGTGCTAAAGGGGAACTAATCATCGGAAAAAATACCTGGAATGTCGAAATTGCCAGTACGGAAAAGCAAAGAGTAAATGGTTTGTCTAATCGCCGAGCTTTATTGAAGCAAAGTGGCATGCTTTTTGCCTTCGATACGCTCGACTACCATCTTTTCTGGATGAAAGACATGCTTATTCCGCTCGATATAATTTTTCTTGATGAAAATTGGAAAATTGTTTTGCTTGAAAAAAACTTGGACGCAAAAACTTATCCCAATACTTTTGGTATGAGTGTGAAATCAAAATATGTTCTCGAAATCAATGCCAATGAAGCCGTTTCATTTGGTTTAAAGGTGGGAGATCAAGCAATCTTTTTGAACAAATAATTTTTTCTTACATTTCCTCTTCATTTTTGTCTTGTGCTGTAAGTAATTTTTGCCAGTCTTCTTTACATCTTATCAATTTTGGTTTTCACTGTAGTTTTTTCTTGTTTTACTCTTCTTTTCTATTGCTCGTTGGTGTAGAATTAGGTCCACCTTAAAATTTTAGTTTTAAGAGATTTATAAAAAGGAGATAATTATTAAAA
>JBEBBH010000197.1:0-6965 GCA_041158485.1 Bacteroidota bacterium
TGCCAAGGGAAGGCTGCGTTGTATTTGCTGTTTTCCCAGTAGAATTTTTTGCGGGCTTTAGGTTCGTTGCCTTCTTCATTCATGGTATCGGCATTGTACATTCGGCCGTTGGCAATAACATAACGCAACGAATTTGAGTTTTGAATGTTTTCCAGCGGATTCTTGTCTAATACTAAAATATCAGCCAATTTACCTACTTCTAACGAACCAATGTCTTTACCGGCACCTATATAGTTGGCGGCATTGATGGTAGCCGTTTTTAAGGTTTCCAAATTGCTCATACCGCCTTGGTTGATGCTCCACAATTCCCAATGAGCGCCCAAGCCTTGTAGTTGTCCGTGGGCACCCATATTCACTTTAACACCATTATCAGCCAAAGCTTTCACTGATTTTGACGTTAAGATATGGTCGTTTTCATATTCTTCATCCGGTGCCATAGTGCGGAAACGGGCACGCGAATCGATGATGCCTCTTGGAGTAAATTGCAATAGTTTTTTGTCTTCGTATACTTTGGTTTTTTGGTACCAATAATATTCAGCATTCAAACCACCGTAATTGACAATAAGGGTAGGCGTGTAGCCCACTCCGGTTTTGCCCCAAAGCGTTAGAACATCTTTGTAAACAGGAGTAATCGGAATGTTGTGTTCTACGCCGGTATGGCCGTCAATCACCATGCTCATGTTGTGGAAAAAGTTCGAACCACCTTCCGGTACTACGTTAATGCCTTCTTCACGAGCGGCTTGTAATACTTGTTGGCGCTGGTCGCGACGCGGTTGGTTGTAACTCTTCACGGATAAAGCGCCAAAAGCTTTGGTTCTCTTAATAGAAAAACGTGCATCGTCTATATTATTCACTACTGCTTTAAAATCGCCATCGGCACCGTATAAAATAAAACCGGTCGAATAAATGCGAGGACCAACCAAATTACCGCTTTTCACCATTTCCGAAAGGGTAAAAATCGATTCGGTGTTGGAAGACGGATCGTGCGAAGTGGTCACTCCGTAAGCCAAGTTGGCATACAATTGCCAGTTTTGTTGTGTGGTCAAACCGTAACGGAAAGCGCCAATGTGAGCGTGGGCATCTACCATACCCGGCATCACCGTTTTGCCCGATAAATCGTAAACGCGCGCATCGGCAGGAAGGGTTACTTCACCGGTTTTGCCTAAGGCTTCAATACGGTTTTGGTTTACAATTAAAGTGCCTTTTTCAATCACAGTATCGCCGTTCATGGTAATGATTCGGGCGTTGGTCAAAGCCAATTTTCCTTTGGGTTTATCCACTTTGGCTACTAAACCGATTTTAATTCCACTGTCAGTTGGTTTTTCCACTTTTTCAGGTGAACCGGGTAAAAACGTAAAACGATCTTTTATGTTATTGACAAAATAAGTATCGCCGAGCGTCCACATGACTTGCTGACTGTTAGCCGACCAATGCAAATTGATACCGGCATCCTTCGACAATTCCGAAACCGGAACAGCCGTGGTTTTATTGTCTAAATCGGCTTCCTGACCGTTCATGTTTAAAGGTGCTACATAAGCTTTGTGTAAATGCATAAAGGCAATCCATTGGTTGTCCGGACTTGGCACTAAACGATTCGCGTATTTGGCTTTAATGTGCGTTCTTTCGTCTTTACCGTTCAAGTCGACACTTTTCAATTCCTTGGTCAAGCTACCGAAAAATACCCCGCCGGTTTGAAAGAAAATGCGGTTACCGTCTTTGGTAAACAACGGATATTCACCGCTCGGTCCGATAAACTTGGCTTTGCCACCGCTGCTGCTCATGGTGTAAAGTCCCGGTTTTTTGGCGAAAGCCATCCCTTGATCCAAATTGCCGTCTTCTTTTCGGTACACTATAGTTTTCCCATCAGGAGAAAGCGAAGGTGTTCGGTAAATGGCTTTTTCGGTGGTAAGTTTTACAGCGTTTTTGCCGTCTACTCCAATTTTGCGAATGCTGCCCAATTCGGTGTCGTTCCAAGTTACATACACTATGCTTTTGCTGTCGGCGGTAAAAGTGGGTTCCGCTTCAAAGTCGGTTCCATTAGTTAAGCGTTTTGGTGTGCCGTTAGGCAATCCTTTTGTCCAAAGATAGCCCAAAGCTCTGAATGCTAAAGTCTTTCCGTCGGGTGAAGTCACGGCATCGCGTATCATTTTTACCGTAAAATCATTATCGGAAATCGGTGTGTTGAAATGAACCCTGTCGGCTACATCAATCGCCACATCAACCGTAAACGGAATATTGGTGACACTCAAGGTTTTGGTGTTGATTTTGTTGATTTTACCACCAAACCAAATCACGATATCTTCGTTGTTCGGCATCCAATTGAAATTAGGATACACGCCAAATAAGGCCCAAGCGGTTTGTTGGTCTTTGTCGAGTTTGTCAAATATCGGCCATTCTTCACCGGTTTCCAAATCGTGTAAGTATAAAACGGTACTGGTTCCGATTCTCTTGATAAAGGCTAATTTTTTACCATCGGGAGACACTTGTGGTCGCGCTGCACCGCCCGGGCCGCCGGTGATGGTTTCCAATTTGCCTGTTTCGAATTCGTAGCGTTTGATGACGTAAATTTCGTTGTGCGGATCTTTGTTGTATTGGAAATAACCGCCCGGATACATGTCTTCGCTGAAGTACAAGTATTTTCCATCTCGGGAAATATTCGGTTCGTTAACGTCTTGTTGATCGTTTTTGCGTTTGGTGAGTTGTACGCCGCTGCCACCACTAATGTGGTATTGCCACATTTCACCTGCACCTGCAGAACGTTGTGAGGTAAAGTTCTTGCGGCCTACCAAATAATTGCCGTCGGGCATCCAAGCCGGATTGCTCATGAGGCGAAAATCTTCTTTAGAAATTTGTTTGGCATCGGAACCATCGGCATTCATTACCCAAAGGTTATCGCCACCGCCGGCATCGCTGGTAAAGGCAATTTTTTTACCATCGGGACTAAAACGCGGTTGGATTTCAAATGGAATTCCGGAACGTAGCACTTTGGCTTTGCCGCCACTGACAGGTATACTGTAAATATCGCCTAACATATCAAAGACTATGTTAGTGCCATCCGGACTCACATCGAGATTCATCCAAGTCCCTTCAGAGGTGGTGAAGTTTTGGATTTTGTAATTAAAAGTTTCACCCGGTTTGGCAACCTCCCATTTTGGTGATTCCTGTGTTGGTTTATCTTGGGCATATATAGTATTGAAAGATAAAGCAACAAATAACAAAGAAATTTTTTTGTACATACGCATTGAATAGTTTTAGGAAGATATAAAAGTAAGCAAATAAAAAGTAATTTGAATGATGAACAATTTTCGTTTTGGCTTTCTCTTATTTAAAGGCAACAAAAAAGGCGTGAATCAACTTCACGCCTTTTTTGGGTTTAATTACTTTCGTTATTCAACGATTAGTTTTTTATAAGCTTTGGTTTTGTTTACGGTTTCAATGCTCACTATGTAAACTCCTTTTGGAAGATTTGAAATATCTATGATGCTTGAGGTTACGTTACTAACTTTATTTACTTGAATGACTTTACCCAACATATCAAATAAGACAATATTGGTTATTCCGTCGGCAGGATCAGAAACGGTGATTTGTGTTGTATGATTTGCCGGGTTAGGGAATACTGAAAACACATTGTTTTCAAATGAAGCATTACTCAGTGCATTAACAAATTCAGTGTTAAAAGTATTGGTAATAACAGGCGGATTAGAGTCAAAATATATTGCAGCTGTATTCGGAATAATATCGCCAACTTCAAAACCAGGTCTTAAACGGACTCTGAAGGTTACAAAACCTTTTCCGGTATCTGAATTAGCAATAGAAACCGGTAACTGAATATTATTAAATCTCCATGTTAAATTAGAGCCCATGCGGTCTAAAATATAATTATGACTGGCGCTAACCATTTCAACGCTGTTTTCGTCAATTTGATTATCTAATTCGTCGGTAATTGTGACATCTATGGCACTTGCATTTCCTAAATTTTCAAAACGAATAGTGTAGTATAAGTAATCATTATTGGCAAATGAAGAATGTAAAATTCGTTCACCGTGAGATTCTACTTTATCATTAGGATCATAGGCGGCAATAACTTCCTGAGTGGATGTGGCGATATTATTATTTAACACAGCTTCATTCGTGTTCGGAGTAATAGATGCTGTATTCGTTAACAATTGATTTAGCGATACGGTTGGGATAGCCGGTACATTTAGCGTGACAACCATACTTCTGGTTTCAAAAGGCAACAAATTAGCGTATGTATAGTCAAATCCTGTTGCAGTAGTTACTGTCCCGGATTGTGATACACTGCTGATGGTTGTTGCCGCATCTTTGGTATATGATATCGTGCCGGAAGCAATTGTTTGGTTACCTAGGTTAGTATAAATAATCTTATTCTTGTAAGTTGTTCCGGCTCTCGGAGCACTCTGTGGGATTATATAAACAGCCACGTCATTGTATGATTGAACAACTGTGATTGGGAAGTTATAAGTAGCTAATCCGACACCTGTAATTTGAATATTAGAATAAGTACTATTGGCTATGGAATACATTCCGGCATAAGAGGCATTTATAGAATAATTTAAATCGTATACATTGTTGGTGTTATTGTCGTAAATGGTATGCGTCCCGTTTGGCGAGGTAATATTATGTACGGTTCCATTATTAACGGTATAGGTAAAATTACCTAATGGGAAGTTACTTTCGCCATTTTCTTGAATACCATTGTTATTGGTGTCAATAAATGCATTTAATCTGATACCACTACAATCCATAGCACCTTGAGAAGTTGGATTCATAGAAATTTTAATAAATCCTGCTTGATTGCTGTAGTTTGTGGTCATTATCAAATAGTACTGACCGGCTACAGCATTAGGAATTACAGGGTATTCGGTAGCGCTGCCAGAATAACTACAACTTACAATTTGACTCGCTGTAAACGGTGTAGTACAAGGGCTAATTGGATTTGTAAACGGACCATAAACCACATAATCAACATCTAAGTTTTGTCCGGTAAAATCAATAGCAGTATTTTGTTGAACAGTTAAATTTAGTGTACCGTTAGCACTAACAGGTAGGTAAAACCAACTTGGATTAGGAGTTGTGTTCAAACATCCGTAATTATTGCCGGCTTCTGCTTGTATGTTTTGATGGGTATTGTTGAAAGGTGTTCCTATAGCACCACATAAAGAGTAAGCATTGATACAAGTACTAGAAACGCTACAGTTGCTATTAACACTGAGCATAATGCTGTACAAATTGTCACAACCAGCAGTCATTGTTTCTCTGATAAATACCGTTAGCGTAGCATTAGCAATTCCAACGCTGTAAGCACTTGGATTTGCAATAGGATTTACTTGTGCAAAGGCATCGTTTGATGAAGCATAGTAAGTTACTGTATTTGTGGTGCTGAGTTGATTTGAAAGGTCAAAAACAACTTGTCCATCACTATTATCATCACAAGCACTTAATGGAGTGAGCACTACCAATGGATTGGTATTTTGAGAAGTAATGGTGAATGTGAAATATTGTGATTGCTGATTAGCGATATTGGTTAATCGGGCCACTATAGTATATGTACCCGGATCAACACAGTAAGGCGATGCAATGGGATTTGCTTGATTATTAGCATCGGCAGTATTTAGGTAATAAGCAACGGTGAACTCTGTTGGGTTTAAACCGGATAATATTGGTGCGTCATTATCTGTTAAGTTGAAACAATTAAGTCCGGTGGCATAGCATTGTGTCATGTTGTTGGCTTGACCACTTGATAATATACACTGAGCTGTTGTAAAAGTAACCGAAGGATTCCATGAACCTACTATAGTGCCGTTATTACAAGAAACTCTGGTGTAAACTCTATAAGCTGTACCACAAATTAGACCGTTAATAGTGTTGAGATTTGTAGTTGCAACTACACCGGTAGTTGAACTTGTTGGCGCAGGAAGTCCTGATGGTTGAACTAAAAGTTCTACAATAGTTCCTGTAGGTATATTAGTTGTTAAGTTCAAAGTAGCCGATGTTTGACTTATGTTTTGCGACACGGATAATTGAACTTGACTTAAGCAACTTGAAGTTGTATAAGTTACAGCACTCCATAAACTACTGTCATTAACACTACAAACATTACGAACGTAAGTTCTGTAGGTGGTAGCTGCATTTAGATTTGTTATTACAAAAGGATTACTTGTTGTAAGAGTACCAACACTTGAGGCATTAGGAGCCGGGTCGCTGGCCAATTGCGTAATTACTTCCCATTGGGTTGCGTTATTGTTGCTTACCCAGCCAACAGTAGCATTTGTAAAACCTATGTTTGTTGCGCTAACATTGTAAACAGCAGCACAAGTTGGTGCAGGTTGACAAATTACATTGGCTTCCCATCCGGCGCGGTTTACAGAAGTGTCGCTTCTGAATCGGAAGGTTAAGCAACCGTCAGGAGCACTTGAAGTGAAAGGTCCAGGAATTGCTGTTCCCCAATATCCGCCCGGTAATCCGCCCGGTACGTTTGCCGCGGCGTTTGAACTGGCAAATAAAGGTGCTGCTGTTGAGTTTCCATTGTAAACATATAAGGCATCCCAATTGGCTTCAGTATTAAATGATAAAAAAGAAACTGAAACTACATCTCCCGATATTGAAGGACAAATAGTTGTAGTGGTATCAGAGCTATTGTTATAATTGGCATTTGGTCCTCCATTGTCAAAAAACAATCCGCCACAAGTTGGTGGTGCAACCGGAGGCGCAAGTGTTACCGTATTTGAAGGTATCCAAGCACTGAATACTCCGTTTCCGCAATCATTTCGAACATAGACTACATATTGACCGGAAGTTATATTGGCAATAGTAATGTTTCCCGAATTTATCGAATTCCCGACAGTATTGGCATCAGGCACAAAACCTTGGTTTGTCAAAGCATATTGCATGTTTTGATTACCACTGTTAACTGTTGCAGTAATCGTTCCGCTGTTTGTTGCAAC
>JBEBBH010000198.1:0-2714 GCA_041158485.1 Bacteroidota bacterium
AATTTCTCAGGATTACTGGAAAAATAACCATCTTTATAGGGTCTAACGCCTTTACCTTGTCCCACTGATACTTCAATGGACCATTTGTTGTAACTGTCACCAATGATACCTGTTGTATCAACAGCAACCTGAGCATCGGCAGTATAAAGAGATAATAGTGCAAGTAATGATAGTAAGCCTTTTTTCATATTTGAAATATTTAGATACTAAATAAATGTTAAAACTATGCAAATATAGATGTTTACAATTAATAATCAACTTTTTTGACTACTAAAACACCCTATGAATGTTACTAAAACAATAACTTTTCTAAAGAAAACGATTTAGGTTAAGAATATATTAAAGCAATAGCAATGATATAATTAAGACGTAACTTTGGTTTAAATTTTAAAAAACATGAGATTCCACACCAGAAAATGGGTTAAACCGGAAGACTTGAACCCTAACAGCACTTTGTTCGGTGGCAGATTATTGGCTTGGATTGATGAAGAATTGGCTTTGTATTCCATTATCCAACTCGAAAATCCCAAAATTGTAACCAAACACATGTCGGAAATCAATTTCAGAAGCTCCGCCAAACAAGGCGATATCGTTGAAATAGGAATAGATGTGGTGAAGTTTGGTCAAACTTCTATTACGCTGACTTGTCAAGTAAGAAACATGATGACTCGAGATATTATCATCACTATTGATACGATTACGATGGTAAGTTTGGGTGCCGACGGAAAACCAAAAGCACACGGCAAAACCCAAATCGAATACATCAAAGACAGATTGGGCGATTAGTTTACAAAATCGTTTTTACCGGACGGCATTTCGTAAATTTCTAAATCGAAGTAAGGAATAGCGGCAAAGATATGATCAAAAATATCGGCCATAATGTATTCATAGTTTTCAAATCGTTTGTCGTTGGAAAACGTATAAATCTCCAGCGGAATGCCTTGCGGTGTAGGTTGCAATTGTCTGCAAAGTAAAATCATGTCCTTGTTTAAGCCGGGATACTGACTCAAATATTGCGTAATGTATTTTCGGAACAACCCGAAATTGGTCATATTCCGACCGTTTATCAGCAGACTTTTATCGATATTATGTCCATCATTAAACTTTGTGATTTCTGATTGACGATTCTCTATGTATTTGGCGATTAACTGAATTCGTTTCAATTCCTCCAATTCACTTTCTTTTAAAAAACGAATACTTTGTGCCTTAATCAGAATGTGTCTTTTAATGCGTCTTCCTTTAGAATCCAACATACCGCGCCAGTTGCGGAACGAGTCGGAGATTAAGCTGTAAGTCGGAATTGTAGTTGTTGTATTGTCAAAATTTCGCACTTTAACGGTAGCCAAATTGATTTCGATCACATCTCCGTCGGCACCAAATTTGTCAAATGTAATCCAATCACCAATCCGCACCATATCGTTCAAAGACACTTGTACACTGGCCACAAATCCCAAAATGGTATCTCTGAAAATCAAAATGATAATGGCTGAAACAGCTCCGAAAGTTCCCAACATCGCATTGGTACTGATATCGAATATTTTAGAGACAATGATAATAAATCCGAATATCCACAACACGATCATAATAACCTGAATGTAGCTGTCGATAGGTTTGTCGCTATAAGACGGATTGGTTTTTAAATGATCTCGGAACGCATGCAGGATGGTTTTGATAATCCACAAACCCAAAAGCACAATGTAAATGGCAATCATCTTCCCGAAAACACCTTCCCAATACACAAAGTTTTCTAAGATAATCGGCACCGATTTATAAACAAAAAGCAACGGAATCAGATGCGAAATATACTTAGCGGTTTTGTTGGACACCAATAAATCGTCAAAACGGGTTTTGGTTCTTCGGGCAGTAATAATCAAGGCGCGCACCAAAACATATCGGAATACAGTAAAAATAAAATACGCTAAAATCGTCAGCAGGATAATGTTTATGACCAAGCTGCCGTAAGCCGACAAGGTTTCACCTAAGTCCCATTTTTGGAACATCGGATAACTCCAACCAAATATTTTTTCGACTACTTTATGCATTCGTTACATATTTTTTTTCAATATAAAAGGTTGCAAATGGCAGTAGGGAAGCCAATTGTACTATGATAAAATCTTTCCATTTCCATTGTTGGTCTTCACGTATGAGTATGGCCAACAACACATAACCCATAAATAATAATCCGTGAGCCATACCAACCGGAAACAATAAGGTTTTGTACAAACCTAAATCGTTTGGCTTGATAACCAACATGTTGAAAAATAGAACCAAATAGGAAATGCCTTCTGCAACGGCAACGAATTTGAATAATCTTGTCATAAATAACAGCAATTTTCCACAAAATTAAGCAATATCAATTTAAACCACCCAAAAAGAGTTTACATTTGTTTTTTATCCCACAGATGAGCAAAAGAGATTTAAAAAAATACCTGGCCGAATTATCAAAAGAACAATTGGAAGATCAGCTGATAGCACTTTATGACAAGTTTAGCGACGTTAAAGTGTATTACGATTTTGCGTTCCATCCCAATGAAGACAAACTGATTCGCGAAGCCAAATTCAAGATCTCCAACGAGTACTTTCCCGTGAGAGGCAAAAAGCCGAAAATGCGCCGTTCAGTAGCTCAAAAATTCATCAAACACTTCAGAACGTTGGGCGTAGATGTTTTTTTAGTAGCCGATTTTATGTTGTATAATCTAGAAATTGCCCAAACA
>JBEBBH010000199.1:0-4105 GCA_041158485.1 Bacteroidota bacterium
CCGCCTCAATGGCTTCGCGCGAACGAATACCGCCGCCCACGATTAGCGGAATAGAAATGCGTTGCGAGACTGCGGTAATCATTGCCAAAGGCACTGCTTGTTGTGCACCGCTTCCGGCTTCGAGGTAAATTAATTTATTTCCGATAAATTCACCGGCTTTGGCTGTTTGGGCAACATAATTGATTTGATCTCGGCCAATCGGTTTGGTTTGGCTGACTCTTTCAACGGCGGTTTCGTGCCCGCTTTCAATTAAAATATAACCGGTAGAAAGAATTTCAAGTTGTGTTTTTTCTAAGACAGGAACAGCGTTCACTTGGTGTTCAATTAGGTATTCCGGATTTCTGCCTGAGAGTAGTTGTAGAAACAAAATTCCGTGGGCTTCGGGTGAAATTTGCGAAGGATTTCCGGGAAAAAGTAGAATAGGCAAATTTGTCTGTGATTTTAAAACCTTGAGCAATTCGTTTAAATGATTGCCTTCAAAAGAACTACCGCCAACAAAAATATGGCTTGCCGGAGATTGATTGATTTTTTCTGCCAGTTTCCCAATGGTCGAAACCGAAACTTTATCAGGATCGAGCAAAATAGCCAATAGCTTATGCTGTTGATTTTTGGAGGCTTGTATATATTGGTAAAGGGTTTTCATGATTGCAACTAACCGATAACATTGCTCAAAGAAACGGAATTAAAGGCACAAACAAACACATAGTCTTCGATGAAATCGAATAGTACATCAAAATACTCTTCTTTATTGTTGAACCTTAAGGTGACTTTACATTGTTTATCGTTTAAGTTAAAATCGCTTTCAAAAATATGGTCTTTGAAACTGATTCCTACTTCATTTTTAATTTTAAAAACCGACTCTTTGATGCCCCAAACCACAGTTGCTTTTTGGAGTGAATCGGCTTCCGACAAACCTTTCAAATGCGTAACATCCATAAATCTGGGCGCTAGTTTTAGGGTTTTTTCTTTTAGAAGTTCAAGGTCGGCTCCAATATTCTCCTGACTAATTACGATTACCGAAAAATCATGGGAATGGGAAATCGAAATGTGTTTTCCGTCGGCCAAATGCGGCTTCCCAAACGTATCGTAATACAAATCGAAGTCGGTGTAGCCTGCTTCCATCAGTAACCTTCTTACACTGAGAAATCCTTTTTGGTGGTTTTCGGCTCTCATCCCTTCTAATCTTGTCAGAGAAACATCTTTCAAAGCTACGCTACGAAAAAGTTCATCGAAAGACTCGTTGATTTTCCAAACATAAAGCGTAGTGTTCTTATTTAAAGCTTTGATTTTTAGTAACGGCATGGGTGTTTTAAAATTATCTAATTGTTTTTCAGAAAATTAAGCGCTTAAACAATCCCTAAAAAATCAAAAAAGTTTTTTTTAATTCTTTTCTATTCCGTAATTTTGCGCGACATTTTTAATAAAACAAATATACACAATAGATGAGTACACAAACATTACCTTTTGTAGCTTACAAAGTTAAAGATATTAACTTGGCAGCTTGGGGAAGAAAAGAAATTGAATTGGCTGAGGCTGAAATGCCAGGATTGATGGCGCTTCGTGCCGAGTATGGAGCCAGCCAACCGCTTAAAGGCGCACGCATTGCAGGATGTCTTCACATGACTATCCAAACTGCTGTTTTAATCGAAACTTTGATTGCTTTGGGTGCAGAAGTTACTTGGTCTTCATGTAACATTTTCTCTACTCAAGATCAAGCTGCAGCTGCTATTGCTGCTGCCGGAATACAAGTTTACGCTTGGAAAGGGTTAGATGAAGAATCTTTTGATTGGTGTATTGAACAAACTTTATTCTTTGGTGAAGACAGAAAACCATTGAACATGATATTAGATGACGGTGGAGATTTAACCAATATGGTATTCGATCGTTATCCTGAATTAATTCCTGGCATCAAAGGTTTATCAGAAGAAACTACAACCGGTGTTCACCGTTTGTACGAAAGAATGAAAAACGGTACTTTATACATGCCGGCTATTAACGTAAACGACTCGGTTACTAAATCGAAATTTGACAACAAATACGGTTGTAAAGAATCAGCTGTAGATGCTGTTCGTCGTGCTACCGATATTATGTTGGCCGGAAAAAGAGTCGTAGTTTGTGGTTATGGAGACGTTGGTAAAGGAACTGCAGCTTCTTTCAGAGGCGCCGGTTCTATTGTAACTGTTACTGAAATTGATCCGATTTGTGCTTTACAAGCGGCCATGGATGGATTTGAAGTAAAAAAATTAGACACTGTTATCGGTAATGCTGATATCGTGATTACAACTACAGGTAACAAAGATATAGTTGTTGGTAGACATTTTGAAGCGATGAAAGATAAAACCATCGTTTGTAACATTGGTCACTTTGACAACGAAATTGACATGGCTTGGTTAAACCAAAACCACGGAAATACTAAAGTTGAAATCAAACCACAAGTGGACAAATACAACGTTAATGGCAATGACATCATTATCTTAGCAGAAGGTCGTTTGGTAAATTTAGGTTGTGCTACCGGTCACCCAAGTTTTGTAATGAGTAACTCATTCACCAACCAAACTTTGGCGCAAATCGAATTGTGGAACAACTCGGCCAACTACAAAAACGAAGTATACATGTTACCAAAACACTTAGACGAAAAAGTGGCTGCATTACACTTGGCTAAGTTAGGCGTTGAATTGGAGACCTTAAACAACGAACAAGCTGCTTACATTGGTGTAGAAGTTCAAGGACCGTTTAAACCGGAATATTACAGATACTAAAAAGTACGATATACAAAGTAAAAAGTACGAAGTTATAGAAACCCTTGCAGTGATGTGAGGGTTTTTTGTTTCAAACACTCTTTCCATCATCCCGTTAGGGATAAAATATCGGTAGATAAATTTCCGTTAACGGCATGTTCAGTTGCAATACATAATCAAACACAAAAGACGAATCCCAGCTAGCCCCGATTGTAGAGAAAATCTTTATGTTTTTTAAAAAAGCCCTTCGACTGCGCTCAGGGTGACAAAAAACATAAAATTGGAACGAAAAGCGGGAATAGGGAAGACAAAAAATCCGAAACCTTTGCTTCACCAATTCATTTTGTTCGGGACGCTCCAAAACAAAAAACCGTTCATAACTGAACGGATTTGATGGCTAAACCAACCTTATTTTTTGGCGTCGTTTTCCTGCTTGAGTTGTTGTAAATCGTTGGTTTTGTTGATGATTTCACGAATAATTTCATCAAAATTTTCCGTTGAGTCTTTGAGAGCATGAATAATTTCTTTGTTTTCAGGATCACTAAAATCGTCGTAATTGATTAGGTTGATCAATCCTAAAAGTCGGACTATAGGCGCTCTAACTTGATGAGATTGCAAAAATGCGATTTCATACAACTTCTCATTTTGATCCAGCATATTGCGCTTGAGTTGTTGCTCTTGGGTAATGTTTTTAATGAAAACATAAAACCTTCCTTGTTTGATATTTAGAAAAGTTACGCTAACCTCAACTTCAATTGTTTCTCCCGACTTGGTTATATGAGTGCTGACAAATCTATCGTGTCTTTTTTCGATGATTCTTTGAAAATGGTTTTTCATTTCTTCAAGCGACTCGTTACTATCAATATCTCTTATATTCATTTGTAGTAACTCTTGTCGCGTGTAACCAATCATTTCGCAATAAGCATCGTTGACGAATAAAATCCTACCGTTGTGCTCTAAATTAGTTATCCAAAACCCGTCGCTTGTGGTTCGCAATACGGTTTCAAATTCGTTTAACAACTCCAAGGAGTTTTGGAAAGAATGAAGAAAGGGGCGATAATAAATCAAATAGTAGGCTGTTGAAAAGGAAAGTGTGAAGATTACCGACTCTAAAATCAGCAATATTATGCCATTGAGATTGGTGAATTGTTCAATCACCAACATTGACGTAAAATCGAATACCAAACAGACTAAGGATAATTTAAAAAAGTCAAAAAAACCAAAATGCTTTGGCCGCTTGTTGATTAAATACATAAATAATACAAATCGTTTTTACAATTTTCAGACTGTTTTGGGGCAATTTGCTTTGGCTAAAATTAGGCAAATATTAAAAAAGGAAAGTGGTTTTTGAAAATATTTGCAACAAG
>JBEBBH010000200.1:0-2966 GCA_041158485.1 Bacteroidota bacterium
GGCTGAGTAGCTAAGGTGCTGAGGATTTAGTCACGTTCTCTTATTCTGTTGATGAATGCGACTAACATTCTTTCCAGTTCTCGGCTGTCTTCGTATAGTTTATTAAATTCTTGTTCGGTTAAGTATTCTATATTTTTGCCAATCTCTAATTGTGTTTGCAATTCAAATAATGAAGCCATTGAAACGTTTAGAAATCTGAGGTATTCTTTTTTACTTTCTCTTCCAAAGCCTTCAGCTATATTACTTGGAATAGAAATAGTACTTCGTCTGATTTGCGCTGTTAATCCAAATATTTCTTCTTTTGGAAAGTGATTGGTTGAAAAGTAAATATTAGTAGTTAGTGTCATGGCCTTTTGCCATACATGGAGGTTTCTAAAGTTACTCATTTTATAGATTTTAAAATTTAATTAAAAATAATAAAATTCTTATAAATTTTAACCTTAGCGCCTTAGAACCTTAGTTCCTCAGCACCTCAAAAAACTAATTCCAATTCTCCTCAAATCCGTAATCTTCAAAGCTGTCATCTCCGCTAAACATGTCCAAATCGTCTTCGTCCAAATCGTCTTCAAATTCAGAGTAGAAGTCTTCGTTTTCGGCTTCAAATTCTTTTTCCGGCGCGGCATTAGGTAATTCTCCGTGAGAGAACAATAGGGCCGGATAGGTTTCGCTGCTTTCCGGTTCTTCGATGGCGGCCAACTCGACTAAGAATGTCCACATGTTGATAAAATCGTACACATAAATAATCTTGGTTTGGTCGGCGCCCAAAAGTTGGTTTAACGGATAATCGCTCATGATTTTCATTTCACCCGGAACGTCACCCGAATCAAACATAGGGATTTCCTCTTCTTGATTCCATTGGTCGTCGCAAGTGTAAAATGAGGCTACTTCCATGCCGTCGAAACCAAACGCGTTTACAATGGCGTTGTGTAAATCCTCTAAAGTGTCGTCTTCCTGAATGGCAATGTCTCTGAAAACATCTTCTTCGGCATCGAGTATGGCTCTGAATTTATAAATCATAATCGTAATTTTTATAAGCGCACAAAGGTAAATTTAATTTGCAATATTTGATTTGTAGAACGCGAATTGTTGAAAACTATTTGCTCACAAAAAAACCGGTACAATGACCGGTTTTGTGTTTATTTTTTCTCTTCTTTACAGAGGCCGACTATTTTGTGGAAAGTGTCATGCAAGGCTGCCAGTGCTTTTTTGATTTCGGCATCGCTTTGTTTTCTTTGCACCATATCGTTCACTTTTTTGGTTTCTTTCTTCAAGATAACCAACGATTCTATCAATTTCGGACTGCGGAATTCCTCCGGCATGTTTTCTACCGATAGGGCTTCGGCTTTTTCAACCAACAGTTCTGAATGCGTTTTAATCGGATCTAAATTGCCTTCTTCTGAAGAGTGAAAGGTTTTCGAGATTACTTCGTGGTACGCTCTGATTTCAGGCCAACGCTCGGTTACCGTTTGTGCTGAGACTGAATTCAGGGCAAAGAATGCTGCAAAAGCAAACAAGGATTTGATAATTTTCATAGTTTAGTGGTTTTGGTACTGCAATTGTACTGAATTTTCTCGTGATATTTTGTTAAAGCTTCTTTTTTTTGAACTTTAACAATTCATCCTTGAAAAATTACAATTCGGTTAATTTAAATTGGGCAGCGTTGGAATTTGGTAGAAGTTTGCTGCATCAAAAAACAGCAACCATGAAAACATTTTACACTTTCGTTTTACTCTGCATTACACTGTTAAGTCAAGCCCAACAAACCGTTTCCGGAATTGTGGTCGACGAAAAGAGCCAACCCATAGCAGGGGCTAATATTTTTATCGAAGGCACTTATGACGGCGCTTCTTCCGACGACAAAGGGCGTTTTAGCTTTACTACTACAGCCGTCGGAAATCAGATTTTGGTGATTAGTTTCTTAACATATGAAACTTTAAAAGTTACTATTGATGTAACCAATTGTCAAAACAAAACCTTTAAACTCAAAGAAAGTGTCAACTCTCTTGATGCGGTTATAGTGACCGCCGGTACGTTTGATGCCGGTGAAAAAGCCCGAGTTTCGGTCTTGAAACCGTTGGATATTGTTACTACTGCCGGTGCTTTAGGCGATATTGTATCGGCTTTGCAAACTTTACCCGGAACCCAAACCGTAGGCGAGGACGGACGCCTTTTTGTGCGTGGTGGCGAAGCCGATGAAACCCAAACCTTTGTTGACGGCATTCGCGTAGCCCAACCTTATGGTGCTACTACGGCCAATGTGCCGACACGTGGGCGATTTTCCCCTTTTCTATTCAGCGGTATGTCGTTTTCTACCGGAGGTTATTCAGCCGAATATGGCGAAGCGTTGTCGAGTGTTTTATTGCTAAACACCCAAGACGAAGCGACAGAAGAAAAAACAGATATTTCGTTGATGACAGTAGGTTTAGGTTTGGCCAATACCCAAAAATGGGGCAACAACTCGTTGAGTTTTAATACGGCTTACATCAATTTGGAGCCATACCAAAAAGTATTTCCGCAACGTGCCGATTGGAACAAACCGTTTCAGTCGCTTTCAGGAGAAGCGGTGTACCGTCATAGTTTTGATTCGGGTTTGTTCAAATTGTACGCTGCTTTCGATGCGTCTCAATTCGACCTTAACAGTGAAACGATCAATAGTCCCGATAAAATTCGAGTCGATTTGAACAACAATAACTTTTATTTGAATTCTTCCTACAGAGCCAATTTTGGTTCCCAATGGCAATTGTTTACCGGTTTGAGTTACGGCTACAGTGAGAATACAATCGGTATCAGTTTGGATGACGTGGCCAACACGGAACATGCGTCACATTTGAAAGTAAGGTTGAAGAAATCGTTTTCTGACAGGGTAAAATTGACTTTCGGCAGTGATTATTTCATCACGCGTTTTAACGAAGATTTCAGTGCTAATTCCGGCGGCACTTTCAACAGCGGTTATGATGCGAATATTG
>JBEBBH010000201.1:0-6880 GCA_041158485.1 Bacteroidota bacterium
ACAAAGTAGGTTCGATAGCCGTAATTACCGACCATATTAATATGATGCCTGAACATCCGTTACGCGGTAAAAATGATTCGCGTTTCGGTCCACGTTTTGTTAACATGAGCGAACCGTATAGTTTGAAAATGATTGCCAAAGTTAAAGACATCGCCCAAAAAGCAAGCATTGAAGTGTTCGATGGCGTTTATTTAGGATTACAAGGACCAACTTTTGAAACTTTACACGAATACAAAATGGTGAAAACCATCGGAGCTGATTGTGTTGGGATGTCAACTGTACCGGAAGTGATTGTAGCGAGACACATGGAATTGGAAACGTTCGGAATCTCTGTTATTACCGATATCGGTAGTGAAGAACATTTGGAATCCATCACCCACGAAGAAGTTTTAAAAGCCGCCAATGCTGCTGAACCGCATGTTCGACACTTAATTAAAGAGTTGATTTTACAGTATTAATATTGCTTAGAAAGGCAGTACGCTATCACTCTGTAGAAATTATTGGGTTCAAAAGGTTTTGTAATCACATCTGTCATCCCGAAAGACAATAACATTTCCCTGTTTTCGTTCAAGGAGATAGCGGTTAAGGCTATGATTGGAATTTTGGGGTCGAATTCGCGTACATTTTGCGTCGCAATGGTACCATTGATGCCAGGCAGATGCACATCCATCAGAACCAAATCAAACGAATGTTGGTTTTTGAGGACTTCCACAGCTTCTTCACCATTGTCGATAATTTTACACTGTATGCCTTTGTTCTCTAACATTTTTTTGGTGACCATTTGGTTGATTTTATTGTCTTCTACCACCAAAATGTATTTGCCGTCTAAGATTTCATCTGAATAAGTAATATCTTCTTTGGGCTTGATGTCTTGGGTGCTGTTGGATAGGTTGAGTTCCACTTGAAAAACAGTGCCGACGCCAACTTCGCTCTCCAGTGAAATTTCTCCGCCTAATAAATCGACCAATTTTTTTACGATGGTTAAACCCAATCCGGTACCACCGTACTTGCGATTGATTTCGATAGAACCTTGAGAAAAACTATCGAAAATAGTTTCTTTTTTATCTTCAGGTATGCCTATACCCGTATCGCTTACACTAATTTTGATTCGGGAAAAATCGGCTTCTTTTTCGATGACGATTGCACTCACTTTAACTTCACCTTTGTGGGTAAACTTGAGTGCGTTGTTGATTAAGTTGATTAATATTTGCGACAGTTTAGTCGGATCGCCCAACAGGCTTTCCGGAATAGTATCGTCGATGTCCAAGACAAAGCGATTTTCATTCTTGGCGGCTATTTCATTCATCGAGTTTTGAATATCGACCAACAGCTGTTTGAAGTTGAAATCGATGTATTCAATTTCGATATTAGTCGATTCAATTCGGTTGATCTCCAAAATTTCATTGATGAAAGTCAGCAAATAATTCCCCGAAAACTTAAGTGAATTAAGGTAATGTAATTGGTTTTTTTTCGGATTGTCTTCAATCAGTAAATGTGTAATTCCATTGATGGCGTTTAGCGGTGTTCGCAATTCGTGACTCACAGTAGACAGGAATTCAGCTCTGGCTTTAGAGGCTTTTTCTGCTTTGTCTTTGGCGATTTGCAATTCTCTGTTTTTATCTTGGAGCAGTTCGTTTGATTTTCTGCGGATGATGTTGTTTTTGTACAAAGACAAACTTAATAGTGAGAGTATTGAAATAAGCGCGATACCCAAAATACTGATAAGTTTGACAAACTTGTTGGTTTTTTGTTGGATCTGACTTTCTTTAGTCATTTGTTCAATGGTTTTGATGCGTTCACTTTCTTTGAAGTCCATGAAGTCATCACTCGATAATTTGGCACTGTTGTTTTGCAACAAACTGTCTTTTATTTGCAAATGCTCTTTAAGGAATTGGTGCGCTTTATCCGTGTCTAAAAGTTTTTCATAAGCCTTACTTAGTTCTAAAAGCATGGCTGATTTTTGTTCTAAATCATTTCCTTTTTCGTTGAGTTTTAAGGCTCGATTAAGATAATTAACAGCTAAATTATTGTGATTTTCTTCGCGTTCAATCATGCCCAATTGGTACATGGCTTCGGCTTTGAGTTTGTAAACGTCTTTGTTATCGGGTTTGGCTATAATTTGATTAAAGAGTTTAGAAGCTAAATCAATTTTACCACGTTTTTTGTATAAAATGGCTTTCTGAAGATTCAAAGGTTCAGTTGCATCAATTTTTAAGAGACTATAAACGGATTGTGATTTATTAAAGAAGATTTCCGCTTTGTTGAATTCATCTAAATTCATATAACACATGCCAATATCGTAATAACAAATGGCTTGTTGCGTGGTTGGCGGATAGGCACTCAGTAGCTTGATGCACTTTTCAAAGACGTCAATGGCATCTTCAAACTTTTTTAATTCATAGTAAGTTGTAGCCAGTGAATACTGGGCTAAAGCTTCCGATTTTTTATCCCGATTAGCTCCGGAAAAATTAATGGCTTTTTGCGAAAAGTACAAAGAAGATTTGTAGTTATCGGTTTTTCTGTTGAATACAGCCAAATCGATGTAGTATTTGGTGCTGTCAATTTTAGAGACGGGTTTCTTTTGTGCAAAACACATCATTGGCAACCATAAGCATAGCCAAAACCATTTCATAATCGGATAGTTTACAAATCGTTAGGGCTATAAATATAAAGAAATTATTTTTTTAACAGCCTAATTAGGTCGATTATTCGTGAGGAATAGCCAATTTCGTTGTCGTACCAACCTACAACTTTAACCATTTTATCAATGACAGATGTGAGTTGGGCATCAAATAGGCAAGAGTTGGGATTGCCCAAAATGTCTACTGAAACTATAGGGTCTTCGGTATAAGCCAATATGCCTTTTAAGTGCGTTTCAGCCGCTTTTTTGAAAGCAGCATTGATTTCTTCTATGGTCACTTCTTTTTTTACGTAACAAGTGATGTCCGTCAGGGAACCATCGGGTACCGGAACACGAATACCGCTACCGCCGATTTTGCCGTCCATTTCAGGGAAAATTTTGGTCAGTGCTTTGGCCGCTCCGGTTGTGGTTGGTACAATAGATTGACTGGCTCCGCGGGCACGACGCAAGTCTTTGTGAGGCTGATCGTGTAAACTTTGATCGGTGGTGTAGGAGTGAACTGTAGTGATGTAAGCTTGTTCTATACCGCACAATTCGTTGATCACTTTAATCATTGGCGCCGCATTATTCGTTGTACAACTGGCGTTGGAAACGATGACTTCAGAACCATCTAAGATGTTTTCATTTACGCCTAGAACTACCGTTTTAATTTCAGGAACTTCACTGGGTGCGGAGAGTATTACTCTTTTGGCTCCTGCCTTGAGATGTTTACTGATTTCCTCGAAAGTTTTGAATTTTCCGGTTGATTCTATAACAATATCGACATTTGTCCACTGCAGATTAGCAATGTCTTTTTCGTGGAAGAAGGCGTAATGTTTACCATCTACTATAATGGAGTGCTCATCATGCGATACTTCGCAAGGCAAAACACCGTGAATACTGTCGTATTTGATTAAATGCGCCATCGTTCTGTTGTCGGCAATATCGTTAATGGCAACCACTTCGATAGTAGGATGATTCAGGAGTAATCGGAATACATTTCTGCCGATTCTCCCAAAACCGTTGATGGCTATTTTTGTTTTATTCAATGTTCTAAGTCGATTTCAATGTTGGTAACAATGGCAATTTTCTACCTTGGGAAACCAATAAAAATTACAAAATATGTTTTTCCGCGTGGTAAGAAGAACGCACTAAAGCACCGCTTTCTACATGACGGAAGCCCATAGCTTTACCTAATTTTTCGTATTTTTCAAATTGTTCCGGCGTGATAAACTCTTTAACAGGTAAGTGTTTTTTACTCGGTTGTAAATACTGTCCGATAGTAACGATATCTACATTGTTATCGCGTAAGTCTTGCATCGTTTGAATCACTTCTTCTTCGGTTTCGCCCAATCCTAACATGATACCGGATTTGGTTCTGCGGATGCCTTTCTCTTTTAAGTATTTCAAAACCGCTAAACTTCTGTCGTATTTGGCTTGGATTCTCACCTCGCGAGTCAATCTACGCACGGTTTCCATGTTATGAGAAACAACTTCTGGGTTGGCTTCTACAATGCGATCGAGTAGGCGTTCGTTGCCTTGGAAATCGGGGATGAGTGTTTCTAAGGTCGTTTGCGGATTCATTCGACGAATCGCCTGTACAGTTTCAAACCAAATAATAGAACCCATGTCTTTCAAATCGTCGCGATCGACACTGGTAATTACGGCATGTTTGATTTTCATGAGCTTGATGGAACGCGCCACTTTTTCAGGCTCATCCCAATCTACGGTTTCCGGACGTCCGGTTTTTACCCCGCAAAAACCACAAGAACGGGTGCAAATGTTCCCTAAAATCATGAAAGTAGCCGTGCCTTCGCCCCAGCATTCGCCCATGTTGGGACAACTACCCGACGTACAGATGGTGTTGAGCTTGTATTTGTCTACCAAACCGCGAAGTTCGGTGTATTTTTGGCCGATAGGTAATTTGACTTTGAGCCATTTTGGCTTACCAATCGGTTGGTTGCTTTCGATTACTGATTCCATAGTAGCTTTTTTTGCCTTGCAAAGATACGAATGATGATTGAAGAATAATGGTTTTTAAATTCAGAAATTGTTGTTAAAAAGCGGATTTTTACTCTACAAAGTCCATGTGTTTGTTATGGGTTTCACTGATGGTTAAAATGGCGTAAATTCCTAAACCGAAGGCTATCAATCCTACAATTGCCGCCGATAGAATGATAGAGTTGTATTGTTTCAGATAATCATAGCCCAGCAGCATAATTGGAACAGTACCTCGAACCATATTCGGTATACTGGTAGTGGCTGTACTTCTTAAATTGGTGCCGAATTGCTCTGCGGCTACAGTGACAAACATCGCCCAAAAACCACAACCTAATCCAATCCAACCGCAATAGAAATAATACATGTTTTCAGTTTTGGTACCGCCAAAAAGGAGCAAAATCACTCCGATAAAAGTAAACACCAACATGTACAAGATGGTTTTTTTACGGGAATGTAAAGCGTGCGAAATAAAACCACTTGAAAAATCCCCTATCGAAGTGGTGATGTAAGCCCACATAATGGCCTTCCCGGGATCGATAGTGTTAATGCCCATTTCAGGTGCGAATTGATTGGCCATAAAGACTAAAATGCCGATACAATACCAAATCGGAACACCTATAAGAATACACTTTATGTATTTGATAAATAGTGTTTTATTGGTGAAAAAAGCGAAAAAATTTCCTTTTCTGACCGTATGATTTTCTTTTACAGCTTGATACATGCCGCTTTCAGCCACACTAATACGAAGCACTAGCAACAGTAAACCCAATCCGCCACCAATAAAATATGCAGTTGTCCAACTGCCGGCTAATTCAACGGTGAATTGCGCTACCACAGCACCTAATACACCAAATCCGGCTATAATGGAAGTGCCTATAGCGCGAAGCTCCTTCGGTAGTGTTTCGGAGACTAAAGTAATGCCGGCGCCTAACTCGCCTGCAAGTCCGATTCCTGCTATGAATCGTAACCAAGCATAAATCATTCCTTTATCGGCAAAATCCATTTGAGGCAAAAAACCACAAGCAATATTGGCCAAAGAATAAACAATTATAGACCCGAAGAGCACAGAAAGGCGTCCTTTTTTATCGCCAAAAACGCCCCAAATGATGCCCCCCAAAACCAAACCAACCATTTGATAATTAAGAATCATCGTGCCAACAGTATCGGCTTCTAATCCCATATCTTTCAAACTGGGAATACGAACAATGCCAAATAATAATAAGTCATAGATATCTACAAAATATCCCAGAGAAGCTATAATTACAGGAAACCCCAGTAGGTGTTTGATCTTTTCCCGTTTAGTAAAATGTTGCATGATTTACTTATTTAAAATCAAATATATACTTTTTTGGCGACTGTTAATTTTATTGTAAATCGTTTGTTGCATGGATAATTATTCTACATTTGTATATACAAATATTAACACGATGAATAGAAGTAACTTCATCAAATTAGCGATAGGAGGAACAACAATGATGGCTTTAAACCCTTTATATAATTGGTCTAAGGACTTGAAAGAGACGGATGGTAAGATGCCTGTATTGTTTATAGGTCACGGTTCGCCTATGAATGGTATCGAAGACAATGCCTTTTCAAAAACCTGGTCGAAACTTGGTACTGAGATTACCAAGCCCAAAGCAGTATTGGTCGTTTCGGCGCATTGGTTAACTAACGGAACTCATATTACAGCGATGGAAGCCCCAAAAACCATACACGATTTCGGTGGTTTTCCGCAGGCGCTTTTTGATGTGCAATATCCGGCTCTGGGAAATCCTGAGTTGGCTTTGGAAACCAGTAAATTAATTACGTCGACTTCGGTTGGTTTGGATCACGATTGGGGATTGGATCATGGTACTTGGACTGTAGTGCGACATATGTATCCTGATGCGGATATCCCAGTGTTGCAATTGAGTATTGACTACAGTAAACCACCTCAATACCATTATGATTTGGCCAAAGAATTGGCTGCTTTAAGGAAAAAAGGAGTGTTGATTATTGGTAGTGGAAATATGGTGCACAACCTAAGAATGGTGGCTTGGGACAAACTCAATGAACCGGAATTTGGTTATGATTGGGCTCAGGAAATCAATCAGGTTTTTAAAGAAAAAATTGTAGCTGGTGATGCGCAATCACTCATTCAATATGAACGATTAGGTAGTGCTGCTAAATTAGCCATTCCGACACCTGATCATTATTATCCGCTGTTGTACACTTTGGGATTACAAGATAAAACTGACACCATTGATTTCTTCAATGATA
>JBEBBH010000202.1:0-4103 GCA_041158485.1 Bacteroidota bacterium
AGAAGAAGCTTTCCGCAGATTACAATCACACTTATATGATATTTGGCACAATGCCGATTCTAAAGGCGAACGTTATTTTCCGCACGAATTCATGTACCAAATGATCAATTCAGGTGTATTACAACAGTACTACGAAATTGACCCTAAAGATTCATGGATGGTTGCTGCCGCCGAGAAAAACTTACCGATTGTTGTACCGGGTTGGGAAGACAGTACCATGGGGAACATTTTTGCTTCTTATTGTATCAAAGGGACTTTCAAACCAACCACTATGAAAAGTGGTATTGAATACATGATGTGGTTAGCCGATTGGTACTCTAATAACAGTAGCGGTAAAGGCGTTGGATTCTTCCAAATTGGCGGTGGTATCGCCGGCGACTTCCCTATTTGTGTAGTTCCGATGTTGTACCAAGACATGGAAATGCACGACGTTCCGTTTTGGAGCTACTTCTGTCAAATTTCAGATTCTACTACAAGTTACGGCTCCTATTCCGGAGCTGTCCCTAATGAGAAAATCACTTGGGGCAAACTTGACATACATACCCCCAAATTTATTATCGAATCGGATGCCACCATTGTGGCACCCTTAATTTTTGCTTACTTACTGGATTTATAAAAGATTTTTTTATGAGAAGAATTATTGTAGATTATGCTAAACTCACCGGAGACATTCTGAACCTATTAGTGGAAAAATTCCCTGAAGGTTACGACGACACCGACATCATTCGCTTTAGAAATGCCCAAAACGAATTAGTAGAAGCGGTTGAAGTTCGTACAGAAGATACTATTTACTTAGTAAAAGTGAGTACCAAATTAGCTAGTCGAATGGAGAAATTTGACGAAGAAGAAGACATCGACGCTGTAGTAGAACCTATCGAACCGATCAAAGGTTTGGATTTGGACGACGACGATTTGCCTTCAGATGATGACGAGGTGGAAATTGATCCGTTAAAAGACAAAGGCGGTTCCGACGATGATGACGATGATGATACTGACGAAGATGACTTTGCCGATTCAGATAACTTTGAAGAAGACGATGACGAAGAATAAAAAATAAGTACGAAGTTTGAAGTACGATATACAAAGTAAAACTCCCAATTTGATTGAAAAATTGGGAGTTTTTTTATAGCTGTACATTTTTTACTTAGTAATTATTAATTCATAATTACAAATATCTTTCCTCAAAGACTCGTTGATGGTGGTTTTGATGACCAATGATGGTAAACCCTAAAGCACGCACCGACATTGGTTTGTTGGACGCGATTCCTTTGCGCAACAATTCTTCCTCGTTGAATGTTTTAAACAAAGTAAGCGATGCTTGTCGCACCACCAACAACTCGGTTAATAAATCTTGTATGCTTCTGCTATTGGCTCGGGCCACATCTACATAATCATTTTCTTCAAAACCGGGCAATTCGGTTTTGTCGTTTCGGGCAAAACGCAAAGCACGATAAGCAAAAATACGTTCGGCATCAATTAAGTGTTGTAATATATCTTTGATGGTCCATTTGCCTTCGGCGTAGCGATAGTCAAATTTATCCATCGGAATTTCGCGGACAAACTTCACCAAACGATGCACAGAAATTTCCAATTCTTCTGTCAAAGTATATTCATCGGTAACGGTGTTGATGTAAGTAGCGTAAAAGTCGGCATACTCATCGGCATTCAATTGTGTTTTTTTCATAGTGTTTAAGCGGAATTGCGACTCGCATTGGTGTTGCCAAACAACGAGCGCGTTACTAATTTTTCATAAACTCGGATTAATTGTTCATTAACTTCCGGGTGGTTTTTCAATTCATGGATTTGTGTTGAAGCGTATTGTTGTATCGTCAACAACGGCAATACAATTTGCTCTCGCATCACGATGGATGCTTTGCCGTCGGGATAGTTTTGCATCAATTCGGCATGACCGGCAATCTTCAACAACAAACGTTTGGTTTCCTGAAACTCATCGTATATAATCTGCCAAAACCCTCCAAACTCAGCATCGTCTTTCATATAGGCGGTTAGCGAAAAATTACTTTTGGCTAACGACATCATACTGTTTTCCAACAAAGTCCTAAAGAAAAGCGAATTGTGATACAAGGCTTGAACTTCTTCCCAACGGTTGGCGGTTTCAAAATATTGTAACGCCGTACCAACCCCAAAAAATCCGGGTACATTTTGCTTCAACTGACTCCAAGAACTCACAAACGGAATGGCGCGTAAATCGGCAAAATCCAATTGCTCATCTGTATTCCGCTTGGATGGTCGGCTACCAATATTGGTTTTCGAATAATACTTTAGCGTACTCATTTGTTCGAGGTACGGGATAAACTTCGGATGGTTTTTAAAATCGACATACTTCTCATAGGCGATTTGTGATAAGGAATCAATAATCGCTTTTTCGGTATCCGACAAATCATTTTCGTTTTCGTTAAAAATCTGATTGGCGACTCCGGCACTCAACAAATTTTCCAAATTGTGGCGACAAGAATCCAAAGTCCCGAAATTAGAGCTGATGGTTTGCCCTTGAACCGTTAATTGAATTTCCTGATTTTCTATCGTAGAACCCAATGACGCATAAAACTTATGGGTTTTGCCGCCGCCACGAGCCGGTGGTCCGCCGCGTCCGTCGAAGAAAATGACTTTTATGCCGTACTCACGCGAGACTTGGGTAATCATTTCTTTGGCCTTAAAAATACTCCAATTGGCCATTAAATAACCACCGTCTTTGGTGCCGTCGGAAAAGCCGAGCATCACGATTTGTTTGTCTTTTCGCTCCTGTAAATGTTGGCGATATACGCTATTTTGATACAATTGTTCCATAATGGTATGCGCGTTTTGCAAATCGTCAACTGATTCGAATAACGGCACGATATCAACCGTTGGATTTTCCCAATTCATTAAGCGGAACATGGCAAAGGTCTCGATTACATTCAGCGCACTTTCATTGTTACTGATGATGTAACGATTACAGCCTTTCTCGCCATTGTCGGTTTGGATTTCCCGCATCAACTTTATGGTTTCTAAAGTAGTACGTGTCATTTCGTTTTCGAAGAAATGCTTAGATAGGTCGAATTTCAAATGCGAAACCACTGCCATTTTATCGACTTCGGTCATTTGGTCAAAATCTTCCGGAAAGGCCACCGATTTCTCTCTTTTTAATAAAGCGGAAATATCATCAAAAACCTTAGTGTGAATTTTACTGTTTTGGCGAATGTCCAAAGAAGCAAAATGGAAACCGAATTGGGTGATTTTTTGCAACAACAAATTAATATCGTCTACATACAGCGATTGGTGTTTTTCGATGACAATATTTTTTACAATGGAAAGTTCGTTGATCAATTCCTCCAAACTGATAAAAATTTCCCCTTGAGAATAGAACACCGAACGGTAGAGTTTGTATTCTAAATTGGCAATAATAGTATCGACTTCGTTAAAAGTGAGTTTGCGTTTTAAATTTCGGATGTCGAAATAATAGCATTTGAGAATGGAAGTACGCAGTCTTTTGGCGACTTTCTCGGTAATTTCGGGTGTTACAAACGGATTGCCGTCGCGGTCGCCACCGGGCCAAAAACCCAGATTGACTATAGGATTTTCAATCAAATTACCTTCAAATATATTTTTCTGAAGGTATTGCATCATGTCGCCTATGGTTTGATAAAACACATTTTCCAAGTACCAAAGTAAACTTACGGCTTCGTCGAAAGGCGTTGGCTTTTCTTTTTTGATAAAAGGCGTTTTGCCCAATTGCGCTAAGAGTTGCTTGATCTTAATTAAATCGTTTACGCGAATGGCTTCAGTCAAATCGGTGATGATTCCGAGCACCGAACCCGGATAAAATTGTGTCGGATGCGCGGTTAAAACGGTTCGTACATTGAAGGTTTCCAGAAAAGAAATCAGCTCCTTTCGCTTGTCTTTGGCTTCTGTTTTCTCTTTGATATCGCGCAACGAACCTCTACCTTCCATATTATTCACTATCGGGAAAGCCGCGTCTTCTATGGCATCAAACAAAACCACTTGGCGTTCAACGTACTGGATGAACCGGAACATCAAATCGATTTTCTCCGATTCGGATGCGTTGTCTAAATATTTTTCGGCAAAGAAATCGACGATTTGTT
>JBEBBH010000203.1:0-4047 GCA_041158485.1 Bacteroidota bacterium
ATCAGGCAATTGTTTGGTATTGTTTAAAAACTTTAGGGCGTCTTCGCCATTTCGGGTTTCTATTATTTGATGTTTTAAACCCGTGTTCTCCGTCACCTTCACAAATTTCATTACCTCGATAGTATCGTCTTCTATCAGTAGTATTTGCAACATTTTTTCATAAAAATTTTAGGCTTAAGTACCACTCAAAAGTAAATGAATCTGTTAGCAATACTATTAAAATTAGATGAAGGGATTTTTAAACAAGTTAAAAGGTACAAATAATTATTTAAACGGTTAAATAATTAAGATGAAATGTTTTTTTAAACTTGAAAAAATAAATTTATTCGTACCTAATTTTACGGTTGAATGGCGCAAATTAGCTAGTTAGCGGAATGGTTTGTTGGGATTGACAGATTGTTTTACGAATCAGACTGTCATTGAAAATAACTGATTTTGGGGTGTTCTGCGTTTGAGTCGCAAGTCGAATGCCATACAAATGTTGCGCACAAACGGCTTCCCTTTTTCAGTTACGGTTAAACTATTAGGTTTGATGACCAAAAGTTCATCATGACTCATTTCTTGTAAGCTGTCGAGTACCTCGTGCAATTCTTTGAAATTCCCTTCGTTGTAATGCCACGTGGTTTTGAATTGACACATTAAATTTAGAATGTGTTGGCGAATAATCAAATCTTCCTCGGTTAAGATATGACCTCTGAACACCGGTAATTCATTGCGATTGATGCTGTCGTAGTAAGTTTCGAGTTCTTTTTCGTTTTGGGCAAATCCATACCAACTGTCGCTTATAGATGAAACGCCCAAGCCAATCATTAAGCGGGTTTTTGAGGCGGTATAGCCCATAAAATTGCGGTGTAATTTTCCTTCTTGAAACGATTGGTACATGCTGTCTTCTCTCAGGGCAAAGTGATCCATCCCGATTTCGTGATAGCCACGCTCAGCCAACAGTGCTTTACCCACTTCGTAGAGTTTGCGCTTTTCGTCGTCTTTCGGCACGTCTTCATCTTTAAAGCCGCGTTGACCATTGCCTTTAATCCAAGGCACATGCGCATAACTGTAAAAAGCAATTCGGTCCGGAGCCAAGGAATTGGTCTTTTCAATGGTGTCGATTACGTTGTCTAAGGTTTGAAAAGGCAAGCCGAAAACCAAATCATGTGACACTGATGTATAGCCAATTTCTCTGGCCCAAAAAGTGACTTTGGCCACATTGTGGAAAGGTTGCAGGCGATGAATAGCGGTTTGTACTTTTTCGGAGTAATCCTGAACGCCAAAACTAACCCTGCGGAACCCCAAGTCGTATAATTTTTGCAAATGTGCTTTGCTGGTATTGTTCGGATGGCCTTCAAAACTGAACTCGTATTCTTTGGCTTTTTCCGCTTTGTCCAAAATACCGTTGATGAGATGCTCTAAGTTTTCGGGGGCAAAAAATGTTGGTGTGCCGCCACCTAAATGGATTTCTTTAATGATGGGTTTTTCGGGAAAAGTATCGCAATACAATTGCCATTCTTTCAATACAGCTTCTATGTACGGATTTTCTACTTCGTGGCGTTTGGTTATGCGCTTGTGGCAACCGCAAAAAGTGCACAAACTCTCGCAAAATGGCAAGTGAATGTACAAACTAATCCCTTCTGAAGTATTGCTTTCGGTAAAACTTTGCAGTAAGGTTGCACTCCATTTTTTCGAAGAAAAGGAGCTTTCATCCCAATACGGAACTGTCGGATAACTGGTATATCTCGGACCCGGAACGTTATATTTTTGGACTAATGAAACCGTCATAATGCAATTTTTCAATTCCAAAAGTAGTGTTAGCGTTTACTATTAAAAATGACAATTGTCATATTGGCATAAAAAAACCTCTTCGGGTTAGGGAAGAGGTTTGCATTTTGGTTCGAATGGGTTTAACTTTTGGTCAGCATGATGACAATTTTATTGAAATCGGCTGCCGCATTAATCACGTCTTTGTATTCGTTGAATTTCTCTAAAGGATAATTAACCACATTGTAGAATTCGGTGTTGGTCACGGTAATCACGCCATCTTTTTCGGTGTAGCTGCTCACAAATCCGGCTTCGGTTTTGCCATTGAGGTCGGTTTTGAAATTCATATTGAACTTCTCTAAATTTTTAGCCGTTACACCTTTAGGTAAGATGATTTTTAAGGTTCTTTGGTAGGCGTGAGGATGGTCTATTTCTACCGGTAAAGTTCTTTTGTTTTCTTGGTACAATTCCATTTGAGAACCGATAAGTTTGCCCACAGAAAACAAATAATTTCCTCCGGCATTTTGGAGTAAATCTTTGCCTTCAAATGTTAGCTTCATGACAAACGGTTTTTTGCCGATGTTTTCCACGCCGTCATTTTCTGTTTTTAATGAAGAATATTCGGTGTTGATGGTATAGTTTTCGGCTATGTTTTTTAAAATAGTTTGGTATTGTTCTGCCGAGGTAAAGTCTTTGATTGGCTGAAAGCTCATTGCAGTATAACCGCCAAAATCGATAGAAGTTGTGATTTTAGGATTTTCTATATCTTCCGTAAAATCAGCTGTGATGACCATATTATCTGTTGTGATTTCTACACCCGGCAATTCGATAAAATTGATTTCGCTTACACCCATGCTCACACCACCGAAGACTTTTTCACTGATAAACAAACCGCTGTTGCTGCCTAAATTGTCGGGAAACAAGGGAATGCGGTATTCAATTTCGCTGGGTGTCAGGTATTTTTTGATGGTCGGGAAGTAAAACAAGGCTTCGTCCAGATTCTCGTAGCTTTCAAAATCTTTTTCAAACGGAATTTCGAATCGGTTAGAGGTGAGCACCAATTTGTTTTCAATTTTAAATTCGCGGAACACAGCCGAGTATAACTTGAGCAAGTCGATTTTATTGGCTTGCTTGCTTTTTAAAATGGCAGCGATACTTTCGGCATTTTCGGCGTACAAGTTGAACGAGATGGTTTTTTTGATTTTGTTTTCGATGTTCCAAATTTGCGCTTGTGTGTCGCTTGTTTTCGGAATCTGACTGCAAAAATCGGTTATCGTTTTCAAGTCTTTTTTGTCGAGTGCCGGATTGATGCGATCATAAAAATTAGAAGTGAATTTGGCGTAACTGTTGATGTTTTTGGCACCGGTGTAAAAATTCTCATCCAATTTGTAGCGGAACAATTTCAAGTATACATCACGGTTGGAGTACTTTTCATCATCTTCTAAAGCCGCTATATTTTTGTCGGAAACTGTCAGTGTTTTTTTCAGAGTATCGGCAGCGGTGGCTTCTACAGCTTCGGGCAAACCGTTAGACGATTTGGTTTTGAATTTCAAATGGCGCGGGTAAATCAATTGAAATTCGTTACTGATGATAGGCACACTCGATTGCATGCGCATGGTTTTTCCGTCCAATTCCGGGAATTCTTCCAACATGAATATTTTTTCGATTACACTGCCTTTTTCCAAGCCGGTGATGGCGAAGTAGTTGTATTTGAGTTGCTTTTCTTCGTCTATTTCTTCTTTGATGTCTTTTTTGTCAAACAAGGTTACCTTACCATTTTGTTGGATGACGCGGACTTTGGTTTCGATGACACTTTCGTTCATTTTAAACGGAATGTAGACTTTGTTGTTGCGTTCAACGGCGTCGTTCGAGTTGATATAGGTTCTTTCGTGTACCATATAGTACTGAGCTGCGCCTTTGCCTTTGGAGGCTAACTCAATTTTAGTCACGCGCGACAACACCACTTCTTTTTCGTCTTTGTATTGTGCCGGAATATCGATTACGGTGTTTTTATCGTCCCAATGGTAGTTTTGGAAGGTGAAATCTTGTGCGTTGAGAGACACAGTAAACAATAGGGCTACTATGGCTGTAAGCTTTGAAAGATTGGTATAGTTCATGGTTTGTTTTTTTCGTAGTTTATTTTTCTTGTAAGATGATGGTTTCTCCGTAGGCCGATTTTAATTTTTTAACCGTTTCGTTCCACAGCGCAAAGTCTTTTTTCTCCAACATGATTTTTTTGGTTTCCAAAGTGGCTTTCATTGTCACGGTGTTGCCTTGTAATTGGTAAGTTAATTG
>JBEBBH010000204.1:0-3502 GCA_041158485.1 Bacteroidota bacterium
TGAAAACAAAATTACTATTCCTTTTAGGTCTTTGCTGCTTGAACATTTCGGCACAAACCATCAATTTACAGAGTTTTGCCACCGGATTTTCCTCTCCGGTAGAGATCACTTGTGCACCTAATGATGCACGCCTTTTTGTAGTCCAACAAAGCGGTTTGATTCGCATTCTGAATCCGAACGGTACCATCAATACCACACCTTTTTTAACCTTAACCTCATCCACTATTTTATCAGGTGGTGAGCGAGGATTGTTGGGTTTGGCGTTTCATCCCAACTATGCCACTAACGGCTATTTTTATGTCAACTATACCCGTGCCGGCGACGGTGCTACTGTTATTGCGCGCTATACGGTTTCAGCCGACCCTAACATAGCCGATGCAGGCAGCGGAACTGTTTTGTTGACTGTTGCACAACCTTTTAGCAATCATAATGGCGGTTCGATTAAATTTGGTCCCGATGGCTATTTGTATATTGGCATGGGTGACGGCGGCAGTGGTGGCGATCCCGGAAACAGATCACAAAACATCAATGAAAATTTAGGTAAAATGCTCCGAATTGATGTTGATTCCGCTTCACCTTACGGTATTCCGGCGACCAATCCGTATGTAGGCATTTCCGGCAATGATGAAATTTGGGCCATTGGATTACGCAATCCGTGGAAATTTTCCTTTAATCGTTTGAACGGAGATTTGTGGATAGCCGATGTTGGGCAAAATGCAATTGAAGAAATTAATAAAGTAAGTACGCCTGCGACCAACACCGGATTAAACTTCGGCTGGCGTTGTTATGAGGGCAATGTCCCTTATGATAATTCAGGTTGTCCGAGTTATAGCGCAACCTATGCCCCAATCGCGGTTTATGTGCACGGCACTACCAATCGATGCTCTATCACCGGAGGCTATTTTTACACAGGTTCGACTTATCCGAATTTTGCCAACAAATACTTTTTTGCCGACTACTGTACCGGGGAAATCGGGTGGGTTAGCAGCGACGGCACCATTACTTGGAACTACAACGGTCCGAATTTAATTACCACTTTTGGAGAAGATACTAACGGGGAATTATACGTGGCCATGGGCGGTACTATTTACAAAATGATAGATGCCAGTTTATCGGTTAACGACTTTGGCAATAAAGGCCTTCAGCTTTATCCGAATCCGGTACAAAATGAATTGGTGGTTAAAAATGACAACAATCTTTTGCTGATATCTGTTACCATTACCGACCTTACCGGAAAGATAGTTTTAACTCAGGGCTTAGACGCTTTAGCAGACAATAGTATTTCAGTGGCCTCATTGGCTAAGGGAATTTATTTGGCTACCGTTGACGGTCCAAACGGCAGATTGTTCCAAACTAAATTGGTTAAAGAATAAATTGATGAAGCAACTGTTTGGCCTTCTTGTTATAGTGTTGACTTTAGGGTTGGGCTATTGGTTTACGAAAAAATCCACTCCGGCATTCAGTCAGTCCAAACCCCTATCGGATGATGTTGCCCAAAAGCGTTTGCTAACGAAAATAAAAGCATTACAAAAGTTTTTGGAGAAAAATCCGAAGTACAATAATGAGTTGGTTTTCCTGGCCGATTTAAAAATCATGTCGGGGAAAAACAGGTTTTTTGTGTACGATTTGAAACAAAACAAAGTAACAGACCAAGGGTTGATGGCGCACGGATCGGGTTCTGAGACCGGTATAGAAGGCGAATTACATTTCAGTAATATTCCCGATTCTAATACTAGTTCTTTAGGCAAGTATGCCATCGGGCATCATTATGTGGGCAAATTTGGAAAAGCTTATAAATTGTATGGTTTAGACAAAACGAACGACAAAGCCTTTGAGCGATTCATCGTTTTACACCATTATGAAAAAGTGCCTTACGAAGAGCAAAGTAGCACGATTTGTAATAGCTTAGGCTGTCCGATGGTGAATGAAACTTTTTTTAATCGTTTGGAAAAACTGATAGATGTTTCAGAAAAACCCATCTTGTTGTATTTGTATTACTGATTCAGGATTGATCTCGTTTGATTTGGGCAATTTGAAACAACAACTCTTGAATTCGCTGCTCTTTGGAACGATTGTCTGTAATGAGAAAATGGATTTGGTTCATTACGCTGTCTTCAAACGCATCGTGAATGGTGCTTAGTGAAGGTTGTCCTTTGGTTTGTTGCCCCTCGGTTTTAGTGTAGTCTATGAAATGGTCAAAGCCAACACCGAAAAATTGGCAAACTTTATGCATAAGGACAAAATCAATCGATTTGTCTTCATTGCTTTCTATAGTACAAAGTTTAGATTGTGAAATACCTAAAATATAAGCCAACTCCATTTGTGACATTTTTTTGGCTTCGCGTAATTTTCTGATTTTAATTCCTATCTCCATAATTATTACGTTTTAAATCAACACAATTCATTTTTAAATAGAATTTTACTACAAATATATATAGTTTTGGCTGTATTTATTTGTTAAATTTTAATTTATTTAATTATGAATGTAAGAAATTTGTATCTTTGGGGAATCCTTTTCATTAGCATTTGCTCCCTGCAAAGCTGCCAAACCGAAGAAATGTTGGTGAAAGAAAAGGGATTGGGTAGAAAAAGCGGTATTACAACCGAGTATTTGAAAGGCGCTGAGGCCAAACGAATTGCCAACACGCTGAAAACTAAGTTTACTAACTTAGGGGAAAACGGTCAACAACAATCTTTATCGAGAACGGATTATGAAACGATTGACTACAACAATATCTTACTTGTTGTTGATTCATTAGGGGTTAGAAATTACATTTTCAAGGTTACCAATCATCCGGAAGACGATTATAAAACCTTCCACAATTTGGTAATGACGGATAAAAACGGGGAATTGGAATTGACTTTGATGAAATACGCCATGACAGATGTATTTGCGCAAGAGTATCAAGAACAACTCAAAAAGTTTCAGGAATTTAAAGGGACAGTAACGGCCAAAGGACTGTTAAGTACAAACCCTTGCGAAGATATTGAAACTGACTTTTCTGATAATGAAGACAATCCGGAAGTTGGTGGCGGTGGCGGTTCTTATGATGGTGGCAGCGAGGGACCTTCAGGATCACAAGGAGGAGGTGGTACGGAAGAAACAGTCTGTCTTGATGTTTCGCTTTCAGTAGTGTGTGAGTGTCAAAGAAGCTATCCTGATTGGGAAAGTTACCTGGCATCTATATGTGGTAATGGCAGTAATCCTGGTTACGATGTAACCTTGGTAGTTACCTACACCAACATTTGCCCTATGGGTTTAAATCGTTGTGCGCCGGGTGGAGTGATTGGGGTATTGGAGGGCAATAAAGATTGCAACACCTTTGACAAAAGGATTAACAATATTTTAAATGCAGAAGGTGGATTTACTTTTGACCCTGTCGATCCCGGAGGAGCAACAAACAAGGGGATAAGTTGGAAAGTTTGGTTAAATAACGCAGAAAATATACTGGGAGTAGAACCGAATCTTGCCAATCTGGAAATGCTAACGGATGATCAAGCC
>JBEBBH010000205.1:0-7931 GCA_041158485.1 Bacteroidota bacterium
CAAGGCGATGACATTCAGAAGAAAGTTAAAGTGCTTTCCGGTGGTGAAAAAACGCGTTTGGCAATGATCAAATTGTTGTTGGAACCGGTTAATTTGTTGATTCTCGATGAGCCTTCGAATCACTTAGACATGAAGACCAAAGATATCATCAAAGAAGCTTTGAAAGAATTCGACGGTACCTTAATCTTGGTGTCGCACGATCGTGATTTCTTAGACGGTTTGGCCGAGAAAGTATTCGAATTCGGTAACAAACGCGTAAAAGAACATTTTGAAGACATCAAAGGTTTCTTGGCGCACAAGAAAATGGAGAGCTTGAAGGAGATAGAGAAGTAGTTTTAATTACACAGAGATTCACAGAGCTTTAAGTTTCTCAATTCAATGATTTTCATTCTTTGTGTTTACACTTTGTGGTTAGGAGTTTATTAAGAGATTCACAGAGATTAAAAAAACAAAACCCGTCCGGTTAAATGAACCAGGCGGGTTTTTGCATCAACAAATAACCACAATTTATTATTCTAAAGCGAAGCGTGCCATGACATCACTTGAAATGGTAATTTTTTCGAATTCGATTTCAGAAGCGTACTCTTTGCTTTTCATGTCATAGTTTGCGCCTAAAGTACTTGCACCTCGAATTCTGATTTGATTGGCATTGCCTCTGTAGCTTGTGTTTTTATTCTGACTAACAAACAATGCTTTCCCGATATTTTGTCCCAATGGCTTGGTAAAACTAATGGCATTTGCTTTTGCATTTTCCATCGCTTCAGCATTCATGAGCAATTGGAGTTTGCTTTCTTCGGAATGTTCCAATTTGTCTATTCTGACATTAGAAATACCTACTTCTTCTAAGCCGATAAAAACTTTAGCGGTAGATTTTGCGTCATATACTAAAATCGAATACGACTTGGCTTTTTGAATGTCGGTTTGTTTCAGAAAGAACTTTTTGTAGTTGCTCATCATGTCTTGCATGGTCACGTTTTTCTCGATATCGATGCCTAGTGATTTGAGTTTGCTGAGCATTTCGCTTTCCAATTCTTCCACCGATTTTTTGCCTTTGGTATCTTTTTCGGAAATCATGACATCGATGTAAATGCGATTGGGTGTAACCAACGTATCGGCTTTGCCTTGTACTTCCAGATAAGGTTTGTCGATAAAGTTTTTTTCTTGACTGTGTAGTAAAGTGCTGCTAAAAACGATAAGTAGTAAAATGATTTTTTTCATGTTTGATTAAGAGATTGATTTAAAAGGAAACGATTTTTTGTCGGAAATAGTATGTTTGGGTTTCAAAACCCTGCCGTTGTGCATCCGACAGGGTTTCATCATCACCCAAAAAACACCAACTTTTTTATTGTACAGCTTCTACTAATCGGACAAACTCCGCTTTGTAACCGTCTTGGTCGTAAGCCAAGCCTTCACGCGCTAATTGTGCAATGGCGGTAGAAGATTTATCGGTAACCAATTGTGAGTCTCTTAATTTTAATCCGAACCAAGCTACTGCGGAGCTGAATTTGAATCCTCCGGAAGCATTTTTCAAGTCAGCCGCTTTGTTGGCAATCACTTCCACCATTTCAATGCTTTTGGCGCCATCCGGTTTTTTGTAGCGGAATTTGATAGTCGCCAATTCATCCTGAAATTGCGTTTTGGTGGGTTCCACTTTGGCGTATTTCAATTCGTCAACTTCGGTAAAAAAGTCACTTTTGGTCTCGGTCGGAATAATTTCATACAAAGCCGTAACCGTATGACCACTGCCCAATTCGCCCGCATCTATGGCATCGTTTTTAAAATCTTCCGCTCTCAATTTTCGGTTTTCATAGCCAATCAATCGGTAGGCTTTCACATGGGCAGGATTGAACTCGATTTGGATTTTTACATCTTTGGCAATGGCAAACATTGAACCTTTGAATTCTTTACCTAAAAAGCGATTGGCTTCCTGGATGTTGTCGATGTAAGCGTAATTCCCGTTGCCTTTGTCGGCCAAAGTTTCCAGTTTGCTGTCTTTGTAATTGCCCATTCCGTAGCCTAAGCAAGTTAGGAATACACCTGATTTTCTTTTTTCTTCAATCAACGTTTGCATGTCTTTGTCGGAAGAAGCGCCTACATTAAAATCGCCGTCGGTAGCCAAGATCACACGGTTGTTGCCATCTTTGATGAAATTTTCCTGAGCGGTTTTGTAGGCTAGTTCAATGCCCGCGCCACCGGCTGTACTGCCGCCGGATTCTAATTTTTCTAAAGCGTCAATGATGGTTTTTTTGTCTTTGCCTGAGGTTGGCGGTAATACCAATCCGGCCGCTCCGGCGTAAACCACCATCGCAATTTTGTCCTCATCTCTCAGTTGGTTTACCAACACTTTCATCGATTCTTTCAGCAATGGCAATTTGTTGACATCGCCCATAGAACCGGATACATCAATCAGGAATACCAAGTTAGATTTTGGTAAATTGTCGGTTGGAATGTCTTTACCTTGCAAGCCGATGCGTACTAATTTGTTAGTCTTATTCCAAGGACAATCGCTGTATTCGGTATTGATAGAAAACGGATGTTGTCCGGTAGGTTGCGGGTATTGGTATTTGAAAAAGTTCACCATTTCTTCTACACGAACGGCATCTTTCGGTACTGCTTGCCCGTTATTGATAAAACGACGCACGTTAGTGTAGGAAGCATTATCCACATCGATAGAAAAAGTCGATAAGGGAGCGGCTTTCGGACTTTCAAAAGCGTTTTCTACAAAGCTGTCATAATCTTCGTTGTTGGGTTCTACCGTTATGGGTGTTGTAACACTGTCTAAGGCTTTGAATCTTTTCTTTAATTCTTTATCTGATAATTTTTGTGGTATACCATTTTTAGTTTCCACCACCACAACACCGTTTGCTGCTCGGTTGCCGTAGAGTGAAGTGGCTGCAGCATCTTTCAGTACATTAACTTTACTGATGTCATCTTGATTGATATTTCTAAATTCTTCTTCTTTTACCGGTACTCCGTCTACGATGTAAACAGGGTTATTATTGTTTAATGATTTTGAACCTCGAATTAAAAGTTTTGAAGAGCCGGGACTTCCTGAACTATGGATAATTTGTACACCAGGAGCATTTCCTTGTAACGATTGAATAAAGTTACTATTCGGTTTATTAACTATGGTTACAGCAGAGACAGTTGTCTTTGATTTTTCGGATCTAACTCTCGTGGGAGCATTATATCCGGAATCGTCATCATATTCATAAGCAGTAACTACCACTTCTGATAATTTAGCACCTTCATCTAAGGTCACATTAATGGTATTTGATTTTCCTACTTTAACGGTTTTACTATTGTAACCCACAAAACTAAATTCCAAGACTTGTCCTTCAGAGGCTTTAATGGTGTATTTACCGTTAAAATCGGTTTGGGTTCCGGTTGAAGTGCCTTTGACTATTACATTAGCGCCCGGTAGCGGTCCTACTTTATCGGAGACAGTTCCGGTAATGGTTTTTTGCTGTCCGAAGCTTAGGAAACTAATAAGCATAGCAATGCCTAATGAAAACTTTTTGAAATTTTTCATGACGTTGGATTTTAAAAGATTAGACTAATTTATTTGCGTTTTTTGGCAGCCGGTTTTCCGTTTTTGGTGGAGATGATGACAACGCCTTTTTTGCCTTTTTGTCCGTAAGCGGCCATCGCTTTTTCCTGCTGCAGTACAGTAATGGAGTCGATTTCTTGTTCGCTAAGCGGTGTATAAGGACTGGTTGGGTTGGGCCCGAATAATTCTTGTTCAGTGTATTCTACACCATTAATGATGTACAGCGGATCGGGAAGTTCTACGATGGATTCAATCTCGTCCATTTCGACTTCTTTCACGGTTTGTTTGTTGTCTACTTTATTGTTGTAAACCAATAGCGGCTTTTCCTTTTTAGCATTGGAAACTTTGTTGTCTTTGTCGATAAAGACTTCCATCGTTTTGGCCTCATCATGCATAGCGGCACTTTGTGGTACATGATTTCTCGCTGCGACAGCAGGAACTGCAAAACCATTGGAAATGCTGTCACTGTTAGCGTGGTTTGGCGTAGAAACCGTTTCTGCGGTGGCGACTTTCGGTGCCGAAACGATTTGCTTTTCCAGGATTTTATCAGCTTCAGGTTTGATGGCCGGATGGACAGCTTCCTCAGAAGTTATCGCATCTTTAACCTCTGAATTGGTTTGCGGAACTGAATCTTTTTGTACGATGATTTCATTGGTGTTGATTACCGGGGTATCCTTTTTCAGGAATTGATAGCCCAAAGTTCCGATAAGTAAGAGCGAAGCTGCGATGGCCCATTTTTTCCAAAGCGCTGTTTCTTGCTTCAACTCTTTTTGGTCGAGTTTGGCTTCTACGCGCGACCAAACTTGCTCCATCGAAGCGAATTCGGGCGACTCGGCGTTGTCGGCGGCTTTTTTGAATTGATTAAAAATATCTTGATTTTCCATGACTACTTTGCTTTTTGATAATAGAGGTTGTTGACTAAATCTTTCAACTTGGTTTTGGCAGCATTCAATTGCGATTTTGAAGTGCCTTCCGAAATGTTGAGCATGACGGCAATTTCTTTGTGGCCATAACCTTCAATGACAAACAAATTGAAAATGGTTTTACAACCTTCGGGAATTAAATTGAGTAAATTGAGCAAGTCTTCTTCTTCCAAAGGCGTTTCGGGCGCACTTTGCGGTTGGATACTAAAAGAAGTTTCCTCTAAATACAAGTTGAAATTCACGTTGCGTTTTAATTGCAGTAAACATTGGTTGACTGTAATTTTTCGAGCCCAAGCTTCGAAGGCGCCAACTTCCTTTAATTGATCGAGCTTGGTAAAGATGGTGTAAAAAGCATCGGCCAATACTTCTTCAATTTCCTCTTCCTTTTTTAAATACCGTTTGCAAGTGCGATACAGCTTGGGCGACATATAAGTATATACTTCCCGCTGTGCATCGCGTTGCATTTTTTTACAGGCTGCTATGAGTGTTTCGTTTATCACTATGGGTGTCTTTATAGGTAAAGAGGACTATTGTTGTAAAAAGGTTGGGAAGGGTTTGAAAAAAAGTAGAAAGGGATAAGTAAAAAGGGATAAGGGAAAGTACTTATGCCTTATCCCTAGTCCCTTATCACTAATTTATAAATATCAGATTCCAATACGTCCGAGTCTGTGTCTTCACACAATAGAAATTCAATTTCGTTTTCGGATTGTTTGTAGAGTGTTAATCCTTCGAATTTGTTTTTAGTACTGATTTGAACTGAACCGTTGAGTGTCATGGTTTTTAAATCGATAGTACCGATGATACTACCTAATACTTCACCATCCAAATACGTTGAGGTGGTGTCTTCTGCGGAAGCTAAGAAATAAATGGTATCGTTAACCAAAACCGCATCGGTGAATGTAGTGGGAACGTTTTTGATTTTGGGTAAGTCGAATGGCACGAATTTGAATTGTTGGTTTTCGGCATCGTCGTTGGCGTAAATGATGCCGTTTTTGCCTTGGGTTCCATTGCCGCGTTGGAAAAAATAAAGGGTTTCAGTATTGATAATCAGACCTTCAATATTGAGTTCGTCGGCTGTAATATTGAGTTGGCTTTTAATTTTTTCATACATTTTTCCAAAATCTCTTACTTGAATCTTTTTGGAATTCATATCGTATTTCAACACTTTATTTCGGTTTTGGGTTGAACCCGAACCCAATAACACCAAGTCGTTTCCTTTTAAAGCAATGGCTTCAAAATCGGGTTTGTCTTTTTTGGCGATGTTGTCCTGTGCATTTTCGACGAGAGCGATTTTGTTTAGCTTTTCTGTCGGAATCGAATATTCATAGAGAAAAGTACTGTTGTCGGAAATGAGGTAAAGTTTTTCGTCGTGGTACACTAATCCGGAAGCCGAACCAATACCAATGATTTTAAATAGTAGGGTAAGTTGAAATTTTTCCATATGTTAGCAGTAAGTAATTAGCCCCGATTGCAGCGGCATCCTTTTTATTGCTTTTAATGAAAGCCCTTCGACTGCGCTCAGGGTGACAAAGCAATAAAAAGATATAGCGGAAAGCGGGAAACAGCTCCTACAAATATAAACATTGAAGGTATGAAAAACATCAAGCCCGAAGATTTTAGAGTAAAAGGCAAGATTGATTTGTCTAAAATCCCAACCCGATTGGCCATTGACACCGACAAAGATGAAGAAGAATTGGCTTTGGATAAGGTTCAAATGAAGCTCAGCAAGAAGCAAGATGCGATGTATGCTCACAACCGACATGCGTTTTTGATTTGTTTGCAAGGCATGGATACCAGCGGGAAAGACAGTTTGATTCGGGAAGTGTTTAAAGAATTCAATCCCCGCGGCGTGGTGATTCACAGTTTTAAAACGCCGAATTCGACCGAGTTGGAGCACGATTATTTGTGGCGTCATTATTTGGCCTTGCCCGAAAAAGGGAAGTTTGCCGTGTTCAACCGTACGCATTACGAAAATGTATTGGTGACACGCGTGCATCCTGAATATATATTGTTTGAGAATTTGCCGGGGATTGAAAAAGTGGAAGATATTACGCCTCAATTTTGGGCGAACAGAATGGCACAAATCAATAATTTTGAAAAGCACATTGCACAAAACGGCACGACGATTTTGAAGTTTTATTTCCACATGAGCAAAGAGGAGCAAAGACTTCGTTTGTTAAAGCGCTTGGAGAATCCGGAGGACAATTGGAAGTTTTCGACCGGCGATTTGAAAGAGCGCGAACGTTGGGACGATTATATGACCTATTACGAAGACGCCATCAACAACACCAATACTGATTATGCGCCTTGGTATGTAGTTCCGGCCGATGACAAAGGCGTGGCGCGTTATATAGTGGCGCAAACGATTTGGGAAAAATTGGAATCGCTCACCGATATTACGGAACCCGAATTGGACCCGAAAGTAAAAGCGAATATTGAGACATATCGCGACCAATTGAAAGGGTAAAACGTATTATCTTTGCCCACTCAAAAAAAGCAAAGTGAATTTAGCCCAATACACCAAAGAATTTCGATACAATATGCAACTGGCTTACCCTGTGATTTTGGGTATGGTTGGGCATACGTTAATTGGTATCGTCGATAATATTATGGTGGGGAAATTGGGTAGTACCGAATTGGCCGCCGTTTCTTTGGGCAACAGTTTGATTTTTGTGGCGATGTCTATCGGCATCGGGTTTTCTACTGCGATTACACCTATAGTGGCTGAGGCGGATGCTGAAAACGACACGGGCAAAATTCGTTCGGCTTTTCACCACGGCTTATTGCTGTGTACCATTTTGGGCTTTATGCTTTTTGGTTTGGTGGTTTTGGCTCAGCCGATTATGGAATTGCTGCACCAACCTAAAGAAGTGATAGTGTTGGCCAAACCGTTTCTGACTTGGGTTGCTTTTTCTTTGATTCCCTTAATTATTTATCAAGGTTACAAACAGTTTGCCGATGGTTTGTCAATGACTAAAGTCTCCATGTACGCCATTATCATGGCCAATATTTTACATGTGATTATCAATTATTTGTTGATATACGGGATTTGGTTTTTCCCAAAAATGGGGATCATTGGCGCGGCATTAGGAACAGTTGTTTCTCGTATTGCAATGGTGGTTTTTATGCATTTTATCTTATCCCGTAAAGCACAGCTCAAACCCTATTTTCAAAATTTCAGTTTCGACCAAATCAAGAAAGCGACGATTTCAAAAATTGTGAGTCTAGGATTGCCCTCAGCTATGCAAATGTTGTTTGAAGTAGTGTTGTTTACAGCAGCCATTTGGCTCTGTGGCAGTATCGGTAAAACGAGTCAGGCTGCAAATCAAATTGCGTTGAGTTTGGCCTCGATGACGTTTATGTTTGCCATGGGATTGAGTGTGGTTTCTATGATTCGCATCAGCAACCAAAAAGGATTAGGCGATTACAAACAGTTAATTATTGTTGGCCGTTCCATC
>JBEBBH010000206.1:0-10310 GCA_041158485.1 Bacteroidota bacterium
AAAAAGAGTTGCGATTTACCGTTTCCGATGATTTGTCCGGCATCAAAACCTGGGAAGGTTATTTGAACGGTCAATGGATTTTGTTGGAATATGAGCCTAAAACCAAAAAGCTCGTCCATCATTTTGACGATGGTATAGTGGCAGAAGGCAAAAATGATTTAAAAATCGTCATTACCGATAATGTTGGAAATTCTACTATCTTTGAAACACAATTTTTTAGAAGTCAAAAACTTTAAAATCATAGTTTGAAAACAAATCAAATCCTTTTTACGCTTCTTTTTTTGGCGTTCAGTTGTATGGTTTCGGCCCAAAATCCAACGGCCAAAGTCGCCGGAGTTGTCTTAGATGAAAACAACCAACCCGTTGAAAATGTGAATGTCAGCTATCAAACCAAAACGTCTTCTACCGATAAAAATGGTTTTTACCAAATAGTAGTGCCGGCCAATCAAAAAGTAGTGTTGGTTTTTACGCATACTTCGCTCAAAAGTATTACGGTAACCTTGCAATTAAAACCCAACGAAGAATTCGAATACCACGTAATGATGAACGACAAAGCCGAGCAGCTTTCAGACGTCATTATTACCAGTAACCGACGCAGAGTGCAAGGCATAACTTCTATAGAACCTGAAACCATCAAAACCAACCCGAGTGCCATGCCCGGAGTGGAAAGCGTTTTGAAGGCTTTGCCGAGTGTGAATGCCAACAACGAATTGAGTTCAGGCTACAACGTACGCGGCGGGAATTACGACGAAAACTTGGTGTATGTGAATGAAATCGAAGTGTACCGACCATTTTTAATTCGTTCCGGACAACAAGAAGGATTGAGCTTTACCAATACCGATATGGTGCAAAAAATTGACTTCTCTGCCGGTGGTTTTCAAGCGAAATACGGCGATAAAATGTCTTCGGTTTTGGATATTACGTATCGCAAACCAACCAAATTCGGGCTAACCGCTGAAGCCAGTTTTTTGGGTGGAAGCTTAACCGGAGAAGGCATTTCTAAAAATAAAAAATGGTCAGCCATTACCGGAATTCGATACCGAGACAACTCGCTTTTGGTGAACAGTCAGGAAACACAAACCAATTTTAGACCGACTTTTGTGGATGTGCAAACCAATGTCAATTTTTCGCCTAACGACAAATGGCACTTTAGTTTCCTGGGTAATGCATCGCAAAACAAGTACAACTACCAGCCGTTAACGCGCCAAACCAACTTCGGAACCATAGACGAACCGATTGCCTTGCAGATTTTTTACGAAGGGCAGGAAAACGACAAATATCAGACGCTTTTTGGCGCTTTTAAATCGACTTACAGTCCGAATGACAACAACAATTATCGCTTGATTACTTCGGTTTACCACACGCAGGAACAAGAGTATTTTGATATTTTCGCGGCTTATTTTTTAGGAGAAGTCGATACCAATATAGGTTCGGAAACCTTAGGCGAGGTGACTTTTGCCCAAGGTATCGGAACTCAACTAAATCACGCAAGGAACGATTTAGATGCTTTAATCGTAAATGCCGAAGTAAAAGGAACGCATTTTATCAATCTCAAAAAACACCAAATCGATTGGGGTCTTAAATACACTCGTGAGAATTTCCGCGACCGTATCGTAGAATGGGAAGTCATTGATTCTGCAGGGTTTTCTATCAATCCGCCAATCATTGACGTCCCGAATGATCAGCCGTACAATCCGTATGTCGGACCGTTGGTGCCATACCAAAATGTGAGAGCAACCAATTTTATCGATATCGATCGCATTTCCGGTTTTGCCCAATGGCGGACTGAAACGAAGTTGGGCAACAGCGATTTCTGGATTACCGCCGGAGCGCGTTTCCACAACTGGACGGTTTCAGGTGACGGAATTTCGAATGCGAAAAGTCAGATTGTAGTGAGTCCGAGAGCCCAATTTACTTTAAAACCCAATTGGGACCACGACATGGTGTTTCGTTTCGCCACAGGATTGTACCACCAACCGCCTTTTTATCGTGAGTTAAGAGACATCAACGGAGCGGTAAATCCGAATGTAAAAGCCCAACAGTCACTGCATTTTGTTTTGAGTAACGATTACAATTTCAAAATGAGCAAGCGTCAATTTAAATTGGTTACCGAAGCCTATTATAAGTCGATGACCGACGTGAATACCTATACCTTGGAAAATGTTCGTATTCGTTACCGTGCTAACAATAATGCGGAAGCTTATGCTTATGGGTTTGATATGCGATTGAACGGTGAGTTTGTGCCGGGAACCGAATCGTGGTTGAGTTTAGGGTATATGAAAACCGAAGAGAACCAAGACAGCAGAGGATTTATTGCACGTCCAACAGACCAGCGATTGAAAGTTGGGATTTTGTTTCAAGATTATATGCCGAATTTACCCAACATGAAATTGTACCTGAATTTGGTTTACAACACCGGATTACCGGGTGGTTCGCCTTCTTATGCCGATGCTTATGTGTACCAAAGTCGTTTGCGAGATTACCGTAGAGCCGATGTTGGTTTTTCTTATGTGTTAACCGAAAGAAATAACGAAAGACCGAACGGACATTGGCTTAAAAAATTCCAAGATTTGTCGTTTGGTTTTGAAATTTTCAATTTGTTCAACAACCAAAACGCCATCACCAATACTTGGGTGCGCGATGTGTATACCAAAAATCAGTATGGGATTCCGAATTACATGACTACGCGTGTGTTCAATGTGAAGTTGACGGCCAAACTCTAAAAATAAATCTGTATTTTTGAAAGACTAATTGAATTGAGATGAAAAAGTACACCTTCTATATAGCCTTGGTTTTAGCACTAACCGTAATCAGTTGTAAAAAGGAAGAAGCGCCTAAACCTAAAGTGATTTATCAAGATTCTTCCAAAGCCAAAACGGAAGTTCCTGAAGATACCACACAAATCGAGATAGCCGATTTACCGATAAATATGGAAGGTACCAATTATTTAATCTTTCCTATCGGTACTGTTTCGGGTGATAAAAAGGGGATTAAAGTTTCTTATGAATCCAATACCGGCTATACCGTTTCCAATTACAGCGAGTACCAAATTTCAGGTTATCTTAAAAACTTAAAGTTTCAAGAAATAGGGAAGGACACTATTTATGCTTTGAGCGATGCTAATGTGCTTATTGAAACGGCTACATACTTGAAGTCGACTGCAGACAAAACCAAAAAGCAATTGATGGTTTATACCGTGGCCGATATGGATACCAACAAAGACAGTAAACTCGACAACAACGACATTAAATCGTTGTATGTAAGCGAGATTTCCGGCAAAAACTTCACTAAAATTTCCGTAGACTTTCAAGAGTTAATCGATTGGAATGTGGTGGACAGTCGCCATCGTTTGTACTTCAGAACAGTGGAAGACACTAACAAAAACGGTGCTTTCGACAAAGAAGACCGTTTGCACTATTTTTACCTTGATTTATTGTCGAAAGAATGGAAAGCGGAGGAATACCGGCCAATTTAATTACTCAAATGACTGCATAGCCACTAACTTCGAATAGGTGCCGTTTTTGGCCAACAATTCGTCGTGAGTACCTTGTTCTACGATTTCGCCTTTGTGCATCACTACAATTACATCAGCTTTTTGAATGGTGGACAAACGGTGAGCTATAACAACCGAAGTTCGGTTTTGCATCATATTCTCCAAAGCTACTTGCACAAATTTTTCACTTTCCGTATCTAAAGCGGAAGTGGCTTCGTCCAAAATCATAATCGGAGGATTTTTCAGCACCGCACGAGCGATAGACAAACGTTGTTTTTGTCCGCCTGATAGTTTGTTACCGCTGTCGCCAATGTTGGTTTCGATACCTTCCGGTAAGTCTTTCACAAACTCGTAGGCGTTGGCAATTTTTAAGGCTTCGATGATTTCTTCGTCGGTGGCGTCTAATTTTCCTAAACGAATGTTGTCTTTAATCGAACCGTTAAACATGATACTATCTTGTGTCACTAAACCGGTTAGCCCGCGCAAAGACTTTAGTGTTACGTCTTTTATATTATGACTGTCAATTAAAATTTCGCCTTGATTTACTTCGTAAAAACGCGTTAGTAAATTAGCAATCGTACTTTTTCCTGAACCCGATTGACCAACTAATGCTACGGTTTTTCCTTTTGGTATAGATAAAGAAAAATTCTTCAAAACTGCTTCGTCATTATAGGCAAACTTGATATTCTTTAACTCAATACCTTGGTTAAATGATGTTATTTCTTTAGCGTTCTCAGTATCAGTAATTGTGTTTTCCACTTCTAAAACTTCAAAAACACGTTCAGCCGCGGCCAAACCATTTTTAACTTGATAAGAAGCTTTTGAAATCGCTTTTGCCGGAGTTAAAATATTATAAGCTAATCCAATGTAGGCAATAAAATCAGAACCTTTTAAAGAACCTTCCACTAAAACTAGGTTCCCACCATAAATCAATAAAACTCCAATAACTAAGATTCCCATGAATTCACTTAGTGGCGAAGCTAAGTTGTTTTTCTTGGCAATAGAATTGGTTAGTTTATACAAACGATTAATAGAATCGTTAAATGTTTTAGAAAAAAAGTTTTCGGCATTATAACTTTTAACCACTTTTAAACCTGTCAAAGTTTCTTCAGTAATTGATATTAAAAAGCCATTTTCTTGTTGTGCTTTTTTTGATTTTCCTTTTAATGATTTTCCTATTTTTGAAATGATTAAACCCGAAATAGGAATAAAAATAAATACAAAAGCTGTTAATTTCCAGCTAATTGACAACATTGCAATTAACGAGAATACTATAGTTAGCGGTTCTTTAACAATAAGTTCCAAAATCATGAAAAATGAATTTTGAACTTCGTTCACGTCGCCAAGCATACGTGCCATTACATCACCTTTTCTTTTTTCAGAATAATAAGAAACAGGTAACGATATAATTTTGTTGAACATTTTTTCACGCAAATCACGTAAAACACCATTTTTAACTTTGGTTAAATGCTGGAGCGCTAAATAGTTGGATAAATTTTTAAGCAAAAAAGTAATCAAAACTAATCCAACTGTAAACATTAAGCCATATTGCACGCCATATTCAGTTGAATATTGGTTTACATAATAAGCGATATAATCTTGCCATTTACTTAAAGCATTTATAAAGCTGGTATATTCAGGTAATTTTATTACATCTTTTTTTCTTTCGTCAAATAATACCGAAAGTACAGGCATAATAAAAACCATTCCTAAGGTTCCAAAAAGAGCATAAAGTATGTTGAAGGTAACATTGCCGACAACGTTACTCTTGTACTTCTTAGCAAAAGGAATAATCTTTTTTAAATTGTCATCCATTAGTTCAGCTGCATCTCAGCGATGATGTTTTTAATTTTTTGGTCTAATTGTTTTTCCGCTTCCGGTAGGTCACTCAAGCTTTCAACAGCGCAATTCACGCTGAAGTAGAACTTAATTTTAGGTTCGGTTCCGCTTGGTCGTGCGCAAATCTTCGAGCCGTCCTCTAAATAGTAAATCAAAACATTGGATTTTGGTACAGTTAGCGTTTCTACTTCTCCGCTCAATAAGTTTTTGGCGGTTGAATTTTGGTAATCTTCTACCATAATAACTCTTTGCCCGTTGATTTCCGCTAAAGGATTTTCGCGCAAGTCAACCATCATTTGTTTGATTTCGTTGGCGCCTTCAATGCCTTTTTTGGTTAGTGAAATCAGGTGTTCTTTGTAAAAACCGTAATCCACATACATTTGTTGCAAATATTCGTAAACCGAACTATTGTTTTCTTTCGCTTGAGCGGCAATTTCACACATTAACAAAATAGCGCCAACAGCATCTTTGTCGCGCACGGCATCGCCTACCATAAAGCCGAAACTTTCTTCGCCTCCGCCAATGAATTGCAATTCCGGAAAATCTTTGATGAATTTGGCAATCCATTTGAAACCGGTCAAACCTACTTTACATTCTACGTTGTAAGCCGAAGCCAACTCCAGCATCATAGGCGTAGACACGATAGTAGAACCGATAAATTGTTTGCCGTTAATTTTTCCGGCTTTCTGCCATTGTTCTAACAAGTAATTGGTCATCACAACCATCGTTTGGTTCCCGTTCAGCAATAGCATATTGTTTTGATGGTCACGAACCGCTACACCTAATCGGTCGCTGTCCGGATCGGTACCGAAAACTATATCTGCATTTACTCTTGCCGCTAATGCCAGCGCCATCGTCAAGGCTTCCGGTTCTTCCGGGTTAGGTGAAACCACTGTCGGGAAATCACCATTGGGTTCTGCTTGTTCCGGTACAATATTTATATCGGTATAACCGGCTTTGGCCAAAACATTCGGCACCATTTTAATAGAAGTTCCGTGCAGCGAAGTGTAAACAATTTTTAATCCTGCTTTAGCAGAAGCTGAGGTGTTAAAACTCGCATTGGCCACCGTTGATTCGGCAAAAGCTTCATCCACTTCGGTGCTGATGTATTCGATTAAACTTTCATTGGCTTCAAAATTAATCTCACTGTATTTTAAGCGTTCAATGACTTCAATGATTTCACCGTCTTGTGGCGGAACCAATTGCCCGCCGTCCTGCCAATACACTTTGTAGCCATTGTATTCCGGCGGATTGTGCGAAGCCGTTAAAACAATGCCCGCATGACAGTTTAGGTGTTTTAAAGCAAAAGAAAGCTCAGGAGTAGGGCGCATTTCTGAGAAAAGAAAGACCTTAATGCCATTAGCCGAAAACACATCGGCTACTACTTTCCCTAAAGTATCGCTGTTGTGGCGACAATCGTAGGCGATGACTACTTTTAAGGCTTCTCCCGGGAACGATTTTTTGAGGTATTCCGAAATGCCTTGGGTATTTTTACCCAAAGTATATTTATTGATTCTGTTCGTGCCAACACCCATAATACCGCGCATACCGCCGGTTCCGAACTCTAAATTTTTATAAAAACTCTCCTCCAAATTTTTGGGAGAAGTAGTCATCATTTCTTTGATTTGGTTTTGAGTATCGTTGTCGAAGGTTGGTGTCAACCATTCGTTCACTTTGTCTAATATGGATTGATCGATATGCATATTGTGGATATTATTCGAAATAAATTACAAATTTACTTCAGTCGAAATTTTATAACGCTCTTCATTGTTTTTGGTTCTCAGGATGATTTCTCCTAAAAATCCGGCAAGGAACAATTGTGAACCTAGTATCATTGCTGTTAAAGCGATATAGAATAGGGGATTGTCGGTTACTAAAATGGTATGATAGCCTGAATAAAGTTTGATTAATTTTAGTGTTATGATAGCACCCGTAGCTAAAAATCCGATGACAAACATCAGTACACCAACAGCTCCAAACAAGTGCATCGGTCTTTTGCCGTAACGAGACAAAAACCAAATGGTAATTAAATCCAAGAAGCCATTGATAAAACGACTCATACCGAATTTGGATTCACCGTATTTTCGGGCTTGGTGGATAACAACCTTTTCACCGATTTTTCCGAAACCGGCATTTTTAGCCAAAACCGGAATGTAGCGGTGCATTTCACCGGAGACTTCTATATTTTTGATGACTATGTTTTTGTAGGCTTTCAATCCGCAATTGAAATCATTCAAATAAACGCCCGAAGTTTTACGAGCCGCCCAGTTAAATAATTTAGAAGGTAAATTTTTGGCAACAACTGAGTCGTAGCGTTTCTTTTTCCAGCCCGAAACCAAGTCGAAGTTTTGCTGCATAATCATATTGTACAAATCCGGAATTTCGTCCGGACTGTCTTGTAAATCGGCATCCATAGTAATCACGACGTCGCCTTTGGCTTTGGCAAAACCGGCGTGCAAAGCTTGCGATTTTCCGAAGTTTCTCAGAAATCGAATGCCTTTTACATTGGGATTGCTTTTGGATAAATCGGCAATAATTTGCCAGGAGTTATCGGTACTTCCGTCGTCTATAAAGATAACTTCATACGTATAGTTTTGGGCTGTCATGACTTTGACAATCCATTGGTGTAATTCGGGTAAAGATTCCTGCTCGTTTAAAAGCGGAATGATAATGGATAAATTCATTTAGTTTATTCCTTTCTTAAAACCAGACCTGCAATTAGTGAAATGATTAATCCGAAAAATAAATTTGAAAGGATTACCATGGCATAAAACATCGGCATCATAAAACCCTTGGCCATTTCCATGCCTTCTTGCATTTGTGCTTCGGATACATTCGGATTAGATGCCATTGCCTCTTTCATTTGCACATTCATTAAGTTATCTGCAAAATTTGGCTCTATGTAATTGGCAAAGACAAAGAAGTAAATCGCTCCGATAATACCGGCTATAGCAGAAACACCTAAGCCTATTTTGATGGACTGACTCAACGACAAAAGACCGTTGTTGTTTTTTCTGTAATAGTAAATAGGAAGCACAACTAAGGCAACAGTAATTAAAATTCCCGCCAGTGTTTCGAAGAAATTTTTCTCCAAATAGTTGCTTGACAGTACATATTTAAGAACAGACATTAAAATACTTACTAATCCTAATAAGAATCCGTAGCTGATAATCAGGCTTTTTGACGAAGTTTTTTCCATAATTGATTGTAAAAAATTAATTAACAAATATAGTAATTCCGCGATTACTTAGCAGTAAGTTGAAAACAATTAAAAAAAGTTACACTTGGCTTTGATTATTACAAAAAAATTGTATTTTTGCACACTCAAATTAAAAAACAAATTAGTAAAAGTTGTAGCCAGTTTACACCTTTCGAGTAGAAAGCTTCAAAACGAACTACTTCAAAAACATAAAAAGATTTATCATGAAAAAAGGAATTCACCCGGAAAATTACAGATTAGTTGCTTTCAAAGACATGTCAAACGAAGATGTGTTCATCACTAAATCTACAGTAGAAACTAAAGAAACTATCGTTCACGAAGGTGTTGAATACCCGGTGTACAAAATGGAGATTTCTAGAACTTCTCACCCATTCTATACAGGTAAATCTAAACTTATCGATACTGCTGGACGTATTGATAAATTCAAAAGCAAATACGCTAAACACGCAAAATAGTAGTTTCAGTGTTCAAATTTTAGAAAGACCATTCACGAAAGTGAGTGGTTTTTTTATACAATAAACTTTGCTCCGAGACCTTGCCGAACGGATTTTTTTTACAAACTTTGAACTCGCAACTTTTTTAATTCGCAATTGCAATGAACTATATACTTTTTGACGGAACGGTACGCAACGCTTTGTTGCCTTTTACGTTTACCCGACCGGTTGCCGATATTCGCGTTGGGATACTAACCATACGTGAAAAATGGGAAAAATACCTTGGTTATACCACTACCACCTTAACAGAGGAATACCTTTCAGAAAAATTCCCAATGGTGGAAATGGAAGACAATGTGATGATTAACGCTTCTTTTTTACCTAATGAAGTGTTGGTGGAACTGGTAAAGAGTTTGGAGAAAAACCAAGCCATTTTCCAAGGCGATGAAGTAGTGGCTTTTTACACGAACGATACTCAAGAGGAAGTCGATTTTGATGCCTATGACATCATCGATTATACTGAAGAAGGTCTGAAAATAGAGCACACTTGGGATATTTTCGCCAAAAACGATGCGGCGCTTCGCGAAGATTTCGAACTCATTACCGACGACAGACATTCGCAACCCATTCCTAAAAGTGTCAACGTTATAGCGCCCGAAAATATTTTTATCGAAGAAGGCGCTAAGTTGGAGTTTGTGACTTTAAACGCCTCAACCGGACCGATTTATATCGGTAAAAATGCCGAGATCATGGAAGGCTCTGTTATTCGTGGTCCGTTTGCTTTGTGCGAATCGGGTAGGGTGAAATTGGCTACTAAAGTCTATGGCGCGACTACTGTTGGTCCGCATTCGGTTATAGGTGGCGAAGTGAGTAACTCGGTTTTAATGGGTTATTCCAACAAAGGACACGACGGATTTTTGGGCAATGCCGTGTTGGGCGAGTGGTGTAATATCGGCGCCGACAGCAACAACTCGAATTTGAAAAACAACTACGAAGAAGTGCGTTTGTGGAGTTATGAAACGGAAGGTTTTGCCAAAACCGGTTTGCAGTTTTGCGGTTTAATGATGGGTGATCACAGCAAATGCGGTATCAATACCATGTTCAACACCGGAACGGTTGTTGGTGTTTTTGCCAATATTTTCGGAGCGGGCTTTCCGCGCAATTTTGTGCCGAGTTTTTCATGGGGCGGCGCATCGGGTTTTGCCACTTATATGACAAATAAAGCGTTTCAAACAGCTAAAATTGTAATGGCGCGTCGCAATGTCGAATTTACCGAACAAGACGCGAACATTTTACAACACGTTTTTGAAATAACACAGCAATA